>DSEL01000211.1 GCA_011056645.1 Candidatus Atribacteria bacterium | reverse complement strand
CTGTCCGGATTGTTTCAATTCTCCCTCAACAACTGAAAAATTTTCACCTGCCTTCCCTTCATAAATAATTCCCGCAGATTTTATTTCCAGGTGTAAAGTGTTATCTTTAAAAATAATTTCTTCAACGGGAATACCGGTTGCTCCCTGATCTGGACTATCTAATGTTGCAGTCAGGGTCCCATCGGGATTTCCCAATATTTTGAAGATAATCCTAAGCTCTGTCCCAGAAACTTTCAACTTGCCCTCCCAGATACCCTCGATAGCGGAAACAGAAAAAATTTGTTCTTGAGCTAACGCCGTGCAAAAAATGCTTCCGATAATTATTAGCATAAAACCTATTAAAATAAAAAACAAAACTCTATCCATCTTTTTTTATAACCTCTTCGCTCCTTTTTATTTTCAAAAATTATTAATCCGTAACACCTGAATAAAGATTATACATAATTGTCAATAAAAATAATTTTAAAATCTTCTTAATTTTTTATTCTATAAAATAAACAAAAATCCTCTTTTTCAAGAAAAACATTCAATTTATCAACTAAACTTCTCTGAATTGAATTAATTCAACTCTCGCTAAAAATTAAATATTTTTCTTCCTTTAACTATATCTTTTGCCATGAATAAATTTCTCGGTCCCTTGCTTTTTAATTTTCCTTAGATTTTTTAGATGGGCATCTTCATGAATCGGTTTTAAGAAATTTAATTTGGTGCAAGTTTCAAACTCTTCACATTCCCAGCAGCCCAGAATATTCTTTTTTTCACAACATTTTTTAATTTTACAAAATGGCGGCCCGCCTCCATCTCTACAAACTTTACTACAACGTAACCTTACCATTGCGCCCAAAACAGTATAACATTGTTCATAGTCTTTAAATTCTTTAAAGTATTTAGTTAACCCCTTGGAGACACGGTCAAACTTTTCTTGTCTTAATTTTTTCCTCAGATCTCTGGCTAAATCTGCAATCTCTCCCTTATAATTGACACAATCTCCACAATAAAGTCCGCAATAAGCAACTAACTTTTTATCTTCCTTCATCGAGCTTGATCCTTCCTTTCTTTTACGATCTTTTCATTCGCTGTTTCCTTCTTAGGATATATTTATAATCAATTAGTAATTTTCATCTTACCTTATCTATACTGCAAAAATAGTAAAAATCCTCTTTTTATGAAAAATAAAATATTATGATTTACTTTTAATATGCTAGTGGAAGGTATTGTTGTTTTTTTCGATATTTTATACATGGCATATTGACAATAATATGCATACATGATAATATGCTCATATATTACTTAGAGAAAATAGAAAAGGAAACAATGAAGAAAAAATATAATTTTTTAATTATTTCTGGAGTATTTACTTTTTTTTATTATATGCCATTTGGTCATTTCGAAATGCCACAAGTATTATTAGAATCTTTATTAATGGCCCAGGAGTATGCACAAAAACATGTATTATTATGTTTGATTCCCGCATTTTTTATTGCCGGGGCAATTGCCAATTTTATCAGTCAAGAAAATATTATAAAATATTTTGGCGCAGAGACTAATAAATTTATCAGTTATTCAATTGCCTCGATTTCCGGAACCATACTGGCGGTTTGTTCCTGCACAGTCTTACCTCTTTTTGCAGGAATCTATAAACGCGGAGCAGGAATAGGGCCAGCTACTTCCTTCCTTTATTCTGGACCTGCCATTAATATATTAGCAATTATTTTGACCGCTCGAGTATTAGGATTTGAATTGGGTTTAGCCCGCGCCATTGGAGCAATTATTTTCTCTATAGTAATCGGCTTGTCTATGCACTTTATCTTTCAAGAAGACGAAAAAGAAAAAATTAGAGACAAAAATACATTTACTAAAACTACTGTAAAAGAAGAAAGATCAATTTGGCGGATAACATTTTACTTTACAATTCTGGTAGGGATATTAGTTTTTGCCAATTGGGGAAAAGATGATTCAATTAAAATTTGGCAAACCATTTATAATTTTAAATGGGTACTCACCGGTATCCTTTTAATTATTTTAACCTGGATGCTTATTAAATGGTTTAGCAAAGATGAATTGATTCCATGGGCAAGTTCAAGTTGGGATTTTGCCAAACAAATATTACCTCTTTTGCTGGGAGGTGTATTGGTAGCAGGACTTTTATTTGGAAGACCCGAAAGTGAAGGATTAATTCCAACAATATGGATAGAAAATTTAGTAGGTGGAAATAGCTTATGGTCAAATTTATTTGCTTCGATAGCTGGTGCTTTGATGTATTTTGCTACCCTTACCGAAATACCTATTTTACAGGGACTATTGAGTGCAGGAATGAATAAAGGCCCGGCTTTAGCTCTTTTGCTGGCTGGTCCGGCATTGAGTCTGCCCAATATGTTAGTTATAAGAAGCATTATAGGCACTAAAAAAACATTAGTATTTATCTCTCTGGTGATAATAATGGCAACATTTAGCGGAATGTTGTTCGGCTATTTTTTTTAAAATACAAAATTATAAGGAGTCATAAAAAATGAAAATTGAAATTTTAGGAACAGGATGTCCTAAATGTAAAAAATTAAATGAATTAACGCAGGAAGTCATAAAAGAGCTGGGTATAACAGCAGAGATCTCAAAAGTAACTAACCTCAACGAAATTATTGATTACGGGGTTATGGTTACCCCGGCTTTAGTTATCAATGGAGTTGTAAAGGTAGCAGGTAGAACTCCTAATAAAGAAGAAATTATCAGGTGGGTCAAGGGGAATAATGCTGAAGGTGATAAAAAATCAGGATGTTCATGCAATTCTTGCTAAATGCGAAAATAAAATAAGGAAGGGGTTTACTAAATGAATAGAAAAAAATACATTTATATAATAATTTTTTTGCTACTTTTGACTGCTGCCTTTGGCTTTAAAAAGATATCTAATAATAATGAAGCTAATTTAAATGAAACTACTCTAACCCAGGAAAGTATAAAAACCGAAGATATAAAAGTAACCTTTGTAGAGCTTGGATCGGTTGGCTGTATCCCTTGCGATAAGATGCAGCCAATTATGAAAGAAATCGCAGAAGAATACAAAGGACAGGTAAAAGTGGTTTTTCACGATGTGAAGACCGCAGAAGGCAAACCTTATATTAAGGAATTTAGTATTAGGGCAATCCCTACTCAGGTCTTTCTGGATAAAGATGGGAATGAATACTTCAGGCATCTAGGTTTTTTTGCCAAAGACGAATTAATTAAAGTTCTTAAAACACAAGGAGTCAATTAATGATACTTGATATTTTTGGATGGCTTTCTAATTCAATGCAATCAAACTTTATCATTGCTTTAACCGCTTCTTTATTATGGGGAATGTTAAGCATATTATTAAGTCCTTGTCATTTAGCCAGTATTCCTTTGATTATAGCGTTTATCGGGGAGCAGGGTAAGTCATCAACCAAGAGGGCTTTCTGGCTGGCAGCCTCTTTTTCTCTGGGTATTTTAACCACAATTACTGTTATCGGACTTATTACAGGACTTTTGGGTCGAATGCTTGGTGATATCGGTTCTTACGGAAATTATGTAGTAGCAATAATATTTTTTATTATAGGTCTTCATCTTTTAGAAGTTATTCAGTTACCTTTTCTGGGAAAAACTAATCAACCGGCCTTCCGGAAAAAAGGATTGTTGGCTGCTTTTGGATTAGGATTTATTTTTGGTATTGCGCTTGGTCCCTGTACTTTTGCCTATATGGCACCGATGCTGGGCATTGTATTTACAGTATCAACAACACGGCTTTACTATGGAGTTTTGCTTCTGCTTTTTTATGGGATTGGTCATTGTTCGGTTATCATTTTTGCGGGAACTTTTACCGAAATTATTCAAAATTATCTTAATTGGAATGAAAGTTCTCAAGGGGTGATAGTAGTCAAAAAAATATGTGGCGTTCTAATAATTTTAGGCGGAATATATTTAATTTGGAATATTTGAAAGGAGATTAACTATGGTTAAAGAAAAAAGGGGAGGCCTGAATGTTTTTGAAAAATATCTAACAGTATGGGTCTTGTTATGTATTGTTATTGGAATTATTTTTGGTAAGATTATTCCCGGAGTAGCAAAATATCTGGATGGATTAGCCATTTATATTGGTGAGGCACCGGTAGTTTCTATTCCGATTGCAATCTGTCTATTTTTTATGATGTATCCGATCATGGTAAAGATTGACTTCGGGGAAGTGTTAAAAGCAGGAAAATCTATTAAACCGGTTGGACTGACTTTATTCGCTAACTGGGCAATAAAACCTTTTACCATGTATGCTATATCCATCTTTTTTTTAGGTTTCCTTTTTAAAAATTTTATTGGAAGTGAGGCAATAGATTTAGTAAAACTTCCACCTGGAGCAGATTGGGTAGTAGGGACTATTCATGGGGCTGGAACTGTAGTGGTAAACAATGGGATGAAATTGCTCGAAATTCCTCTGTGGAGAAGTTTTCTTGCTGGAAATATCTTATTGGGAATTGCCCCCTGTACAGCTATGGTCTTAGTTTGGGGTTTCTTAGCGAAAGGGAACGATGGACATACGCTGGTTATGGTGGCAATAAATTCTCTAACTATGCTTTTTCTTTATGGGCCACTTGGCGGATTCTTACTTGGTGTAGGAAGATTACCTGTCCCCTGGCAAGCCTTACTTCTTTCTATCAGTATTTATGTTGCCCTGCCATTGGTGGCAGGTTATTTTTCCAGAAAATGGATTATAAATGTAAAAGGGGAAAAATGGTTTAAGGAGAATTTTTTACACCTGCTTACTCCGGTATCTATTGTTGCTCTATTATTTACTCTAATCCTTCTTTTTTCCTTTAAAGGAGATGTCATTTTAACTAAACCTTTAACCATACTATGGATAGCTATTCCACTTTTTATCCAAACTAACCTTATCTTTTTTCTAACTTATGGATTAGCAAAACTATTGAAACTGAACTATGAAGATGCTGCTCCTTCTGCCTTAATTGGGGCGAGTAATCATTTTGAAGTAGCCATTGCTACAGCTGTTATGATTTTTGGATTATCTTCTGGTGCTGCTTTAGCAACAGTAGTAGGGGTTTTAATCGAAGTTCCGGTTATGTTGATGCTGGTTTCAATCTGCAAAAGAACACGAAATTTCTTTTAAGGCTAAATATATAATTTAGACAGTACATTTATCAAAAATAAGAAATTAAAAAAATATTAAGCGATCTTTTACTATAGTTTTTTCAAGAAATAACTTATCGGTAAATTCTTTTTCAATTTTCTTAAATTTTCCAAATGGTCGGCCAGACAAAACGATTTTCGAACTTTTTGTATGAGTGAGGATACTGAAAAAGTGTATCGGAATTTAAAAGAAGTAATCAATATTTGATATTAATATTGATTATTAAATCCATTACAAAAAGTTAGAAAAAGTTATCGGATTATTGACCTGATATACCCTCCCCTATTTATCTATTTTAAAAATAAAATATTAATTCTCCAAGAAAATGGAATGTGTCTCTACTTTTTTCCATTTATTTTTATTACTGGAGATGTTTTTTGCACTTCCAGGAGTACTTTATTGCCCCGTTTGAACAATTATCAATACAGGTGCCACATAGAATACATTCTGCATTCTCCATAGAACTGTTTTTTACCATCTTGCTAACCTCTAAACTCATAGGACAATTCTTATCGCATATCTTACATTGTTTACATTTATCACTTGTAGATTCTAAATGAAGCGAAGGCCACTTGAAGTAATTTTTTATTTTAATACCAATGACCATAAATGGCGCCATCCAGCAGACATAATGACAGAAAGCTCTCTTTCCAGCTGTGAACGATAGAATCACGAATAGACCCACAATGGTAAAGTACATCATATAAGCAGCAGGTTCAGATACTGATATTCCGGTTTCAGTCAGATGCAATGGGTTTACAGTATGAAATCCTCCAGCTAATATCGCCATAATGATAATAATGCTAATCCAGGGGATCCAAATGAAGTATTTTATCCAATTGAGCCTTCCTCCTCGAGCTCTTTTATCATTGACTGTAAAACACCACTCTTGAATGCCGGCTCCTGGGCACACCCATCCGCAGTAAGCTCTACCAAGAAATAGTGATACAATAAATAAAAGTGCAAAGGTAATAAAACTACCTGCAATAATCCCTTGTGAAGCACCGTCAATGATGATGTAGGGAGAAAAATAGCTTATGGTAAGAGGAAATAATAAAAACGAAATTAAGATTATAGCTTTTCGGGTTTTTTGTCTTCTAGTCATGATTGATCCTCCTTTTCATTTACAGCATCAAGCCAGCCAAGGATGGCTAACAGTTTTCTCAGTATCATTTCAGCTAGGCTTGCGTATAACTTTTTTATATCCGAACTCAGGTTCCTTGTTTCAGTTTATATTTTTAATAGAATTTGTCAACATTAAGTAAAAAAGAAGCCAAGATGACCTCAAACTGAAATTTAAAATGTATATAAAATAAAGATTTTATTTTAGAGAAAAATAGTTAACGGCGTGCTTTTACACATAAGATGACAAATATCTTTTTAATTCTAGTTATTAAGTCCAATAAGGTAGTTCCTCTCAAGATAAAATGATTAAATCCTTCTTTTCATTAAAAATAAAAAGTCCTTCAGCAAAAGCCAAAAAGCTTGAAATTTTCATGGCTCTCCAAATGGATATCTGAAAGTATGCTAATTTGGGATAAGATTAAAATCAATACGTATAAAGTAAAACATAAAAAATTATAGATTATCATTATATAATTTCTCTAATTGCTATTAATTAAAAAAATTGATATCAAAAGAAGAAAAACACCTAAGATTTTTTTTAAATCAATGGTAATAGCGGGGTTGCCCATAAAACCAAAATGATCAAGGATTAATGCCAAAATAATCTGACCAAAAATCATTGAGGATAAAGTAGCTGAAACTCCGATTTTGGGGAGGATAAAAATTGGTATAGCTAAAATAAGAACACCTAAAATACCTCCAAGATATAAATACCATTGGGAAAGACCCGGAGCATTTTTTAAAGTAGCTGTTTTAGGTGAGATAGATATGATAATTATTAAAGTAATAGTACTTATAATAGTAAGAAGAAGGACTGAACCAAAATATCCTGTTTTTTTTCCTAAAGAAGAGTTTAAGGTGTTTTGAAGAGCAATAAAACTACCAGCGAGAGCACCAAATAACATAAAAAATATTGATTTCATAAGTTTTCCTTAAATTAAAAAATAAGTATTTTTCACCTAACTTTCCTGCATCTTATACATCCTGTGCTTAAGCCTGCGTAGTTATGCAATGAGAATTCGGGAATAGGCGATTTCTATAAGATTAACCTTATTATAACTTATTGTCAATTTTGCCGTCTCCTTGATATTCTGGAGCGGTTGTTCGGGTCGCGCAGATTAGTATTACCAAAACTTATCTACTGACCCTAGTAAGCTTAGTTTCTTTGTATATCTATTATAAAATTATATTTACAGTGTCTTTAGTTTATTATTTTTAAAAAGATTCCAGACATATTTAGTATAG
Organism: Candidatus Atribacteria bacterium; assembly: GCA_011056645.1. NCBI lineage: Bacteria > Pseudomonadati > Atribacterota > Candidatus Phoenicimicrobiia > Candidatus Pheonicimicrobiales > Candidatus Phoenicimicrobiaceae > Candidatus Sediminicultor > Candidatus Sediminicultor quartus. Next base: position 10,935 of record DSEL01000211.1, on the reverse strand, counting down.
GTGAGGCAAGCTGTATTATTACGAGCGGGTATTTAAATTATAGCTAAAAATCGAATAATTAAATCTAGATTAATATTTTTTTAATAAAAAGCCCTTCAGCAAAAAGCCAAAGGGCTAATATTCATCTATCTATAAATGGTCGGGGCGAGAGGATTTGAACCTCCGACCTCTTGGTCCCGAACCAAGCGCGCTTACCAAACTGCGCTACGCCCCGAAAGATATATATGAATTATATCATAATCATCTTTTCGAGGCTACTAATTTATTAGCGTTCAATACTATAAGAAAAATAAGGGGAATAAAGCGTATCGTAAATTTTTATTTTATTTTATTAGTATGGTTATTTTAATTCTATAACTGTTTTTAATTTACTAACAATGAAAGAAGCGGTAATTATTTTTAAAATATCCCCAGGCAAAAAGGGAAGCATTCCTAATGTTATTGCTTTCTTGACTCCTATTCCTGCAACCAAAGATAATTGAGTTATACCAAATAAATAAAGAAGTATCGTTCCCAATGAACCTACCAAAAAATAGTAAAAAATATTCTTTTCTTTTTTTAGCTCTATCATCTTACCGATAATATAAGCAGAAATTATGAATCCAAATAAAAATCCACCGGTTGGTCCAAATAAAATACCTATCCCGGCTTTAAAACCAGCAAAAACGGGTAACCCTACTACACCTAACAATACATAAATAATCTGGCTTAATGCTCCCATTACACTTCCCAGGGTCATAGCTGCAAGGAGAGTAAATAAAGTCTGTAAAGTAAAAGGGACAGGATAGATAGGAATCGAAATAAATGCTCCTATTGCCGTTAAAGCAGCAAATAATGACACTAAAATCATCTGGCGGATATTTATTTTTAACATTTTTAAATCTCCCGATTTTTATGATTAATAATTGTTAACCAGTATAATATCTTTAGTTAACGGTAATGTCAAAAAAATTTATACAACAGTCCCGGAAATTATTTTTATCAGTTTGCCGTCCTCTTTTTTTAAAACTAGGGCTCCTTCTTTATCTATGTCTACTGCTTCCCCTGTAATTATTCTCTCCCCCATATCTACCTTTACCTTTCTTCCCAGGGTATGGGAGTTTAATTTCCATTCCTTTAAAATAGAAGAAAATTCTCTTCTTTTTAAACTTTCGTAATGCTTTTCAAATTCCTGCAAGAAGGCTTGTACCAGCTTGATCCTTAAAACCTCTTTACCTGCAACTTCTTTTAAAGAAATCGTATTCTCTTGAATATCCTGGGGAAATGCTCGGTGATCTATATTTGCATTGATGCCTATTCCGACTACTACCCAGTTTATTATATCCAATTCAGCATTCATTTCGGTCAGTATTCCGCATACTTTTTTTTCATTTATTAATATATCGTTTGGCCATTTTATTTGTGGTTCAATCTGCGTGCAGATTTTGATGGCCTTCACTACCGCTACTGCAGACATTAAAGTGATTCGAGGGATGTAAGAAGGTGAAAGTTGAGGGTATAATATTATGGAGATCCAGATACCTCCGATAGGTGAAAACCATTCCCGGCCTAATCTACCCTTCCCTGCGCTCTGCCTTTCAGCAATAATTAATGTACCTTCCTTTATCTTCTCTATCCCCTGCAAGGCTTTTTCTTTAGCCATTATATTGGTAGATTTTAATTCGGGGAAATAGTATATTTCTTTACCGATATATTCTGTGTATAATTCCCTTTGAATTTCTTGGGGGATTAGAAGATCAGGGCGGGAAATCAAGCAATAACCTAAATTTTGGTCAGCTATTATCTTATAACCCATATTTTTTAATTTCTTTATCTGTTTCCAAACTGCTACCCGGGAAATCCCTAATTTTTGGGCTAAAGCTTCACCGGAAATATATCCTTTTTCTTTTAAATATTTTAAACTGTTATTGATCATTCTTTATTTCCCTTGAGGGGAACAGGAGAATCGTTCCTCTGATTCACTATTTTATACGAGAAGCTAATAATTCACTATCTTGGTCTATATCTTTAATTTGTCTAAAATCAATTACAAAAGATCCTTTGCTCTCCAATAATTTCATTAAATTCTTTAAAGTTTTATCATTTCCCATTAACCGCGGAACGATAAAAGCAATAGTTTTTTTTCTTTCCAATCCGACGCATCGTTTTATATAATCGATTAATCCAGAAGGTAAATTGCCTTTAAATGCACTTAAAGCCGAACAGCCCACAAAGACAAACTCATAAGGTAATAAATTACCGGCAACTATTCCTCTTTCCACTTTAATCACCTTTAATTCATTTCCTTTTCTTTGAATAGCAGAAAATATCTTTTTCTCAAATAATTCTAATTTTTTATCCTTTCCACTATAAATTAACGCTACTTTCAAACATTACCTCCGAGTGATACAGGGGACGGTTCTCTGTATCAATTTGGTTTAAAATATAGATTTGTTTTTAATACAGAGAACCGTCCCCTGTATCAATTTAATCAAATACTACTTTTTCTACCCCCTGGAGTTTATCCAATATTTTGTTGGCAATTAATTTTAGATGTTCCGGGCGCTTTACAAAATCCAAGTCATCAGCAGGCACATTCAAGATAGGGCAAATGGTAAAATTCTCTACCCATTCTTCATACAATTCGTTTAATTGTTTTAAATATTCCTCGGAAATAGTTTTCTCGTAATCCCTCCCTCGCAGAGAAATTCTTTTCGAAAGCGTGGGAACTGAAGCCTGAAGATAAACAATTAAATCAGGAGGAGTAAGAAATTGGGTCATTATGCTAAATAATTCCTGATAGTTTTCATAATCACGTTCCTCCATGTATCCCTGTTGATTTAAATTTTTAGCAAAAATATCCACGTCCTCATAGATACTTCTATCCTGGACTACTGAGGCAGGATTCTTTAATATTTCCTGATGATGGCGAAATCTCTTAGACAGAAAAAATATTTGGAGATGAAAACTCCACTTTTTCATATCTTTATAGAAATCCTCTAAATACGGGTTATTTTCTACTACTTCGTAATAGGCTTTCCAACCCAATCTTTTACTCAATAGGTCGGTTAAACTTGATTTGCCACAGCCTATATTCCCCGATACGATAATAAATTTCTTCATTTCAAACCATCCCCCTTGTAAATTTCATCTATCACAAATTCAAGGTCTTTATTTTTACCTACGAAATCAAGATTATTAGTTTTTATTTTAACTAATTTTATTTTTTTATAATTATCGGGATAAGAAAAAAATTCTTCATAAGCCAAATTTAATCTTCTCATATATTCAAAAGACATCTTTCGCTCAAAAGGGCGATCTCTTAGTGCTATTCTTTTCATTAACATCTCTGTGCTGGCTTGCAAGTACACAATTAAGTCCGGTCGGGGAATATCTTTCACCATAATTTCATAGAGGCGTTCATACATAGAAAGTTCATTTCCGGAAAGATTCAGATGAGCAAATATCCTATCCTTGGCAAATAAGTAATCAGAAAAAACTGACTGATTAAATAAATCTTGCTGGACTAATTCTAATTGCTGTTTATAACGGCTCAGTAAAAAAAATATTTGAGTCTGGAAGGCATACCTTTCTATATCATTATAAAAGTTAGATAAAAAGGGATTTTCTTCCACTACCTCTAAATTATATCTTGCACTAAACCTTTTGCTTAGCAATAAAACTAAACTTGTCTTTCCTGCTCCTATTGCTCCTTCAACTACAATAAATTTACTCTTAAATTTAATCATCACCCTACTCCTTTATTTTTTGGGCACCAAGCTGATCATTATTTTTCCTTTGATAATTCCACTCATAAGTCAAGTATTTATTTTCTAAAAGTTCTTGGGATATCTTTTCTTCTTCTTCGGTCAGTTTACTTTCCAGTAATCTTACCCCAAACTCTTCTTCAAACCCCCGGGGGAGGATCTCTGATAACTCGGAAAAACTTATCTTTCTCTTTAAAATCTCTTCCAAACTGGTAGCATTAAAACTGGCTTTATACCTTTCTCTTATCTGGGCTGAGGGAAAATTAAATACGGAGAACAGCTTATCTTTTTCTAATTCTATCAATAAAGAACCGTGTTGTAAAACTATTTCTTTTTTTCTCACTTGGGCAGAACCTACAATCTTTTTACCTTCTACCTGAACCTCATATTGAGAGGGTACAGAGAAACAGATTGATTTAAAATCAGAGCGGTAAATTTCAGATTTTTCTCTTAAGGGAACTAATTCTGCCGCTATTCCAATACAAGAAAGACCCTTAATGATTCCCCGGCTAATTTTCTTATAAGTCTCCAAGATAGAATGATTAACCAGGGGGTGATTTTCTTTAATGATAAAACTATAGGTTAATTCTTTATCATGAAGAACTGCCTTCCCTCCAGTAGGTCGTCGTACAATATCAATTCCCATATCTTGACAAACATCAATATCAATTTCTTTCTGTAGATCCTGAAAATAACCCAGGGATACAGCGGGGGGAGACCATTGATAAAATCTGATAGTGGGAGGAACTAAACCCTCCCGATGAGCCATCATTATTGCCTCATCAATCGCCATATTCATAAAACCGTTATGATAATTATCTTTTATTAATCGCCATTGCATCAATTTTATCCTTTCTGTTTGAATGTGATTTTTCCAGCAAGCAGATTCGATAAGTTAATCCTCACTTTAATTAGGAAATGAGTAGGTAATCTATTCCCATTCACAGTTTTTAACAAAAACAAGGCTAACAAAATAAAAAACCTGTTAGCCTTGTTTTCTGTTCTATTTATTAAAATAAGCTACCGGGACTTCATAAACCCACGATTCTTTAAAAAATTTTCTTGGTCTTAACTGTAATCTGTGAAGAAACTATTCGGCTTTCGCACTCATAGATTTGAATTTATTAATTGCCTTCATTCCTTCATTAATAACAAATCCGGCAAGTACTAACAGTATCAATGAGGTAAAACCTAATAAATAATTTCCTTTAGCAAAATTCTGGAATACCATGGTAAGTAAAGCAACTACCGTAACTACGATCATAAATATCATTGGATACAAGGTCACGGTATACTTTTTACCCATATGTGCCAACCAAGCAGTTGCCCCTAATAAAGCTAAACCTGCCAGAAGTTGATTGGAAGCTCCAAATACCGGCCAGATAGCACTCCATGTACCGCTTAAGGCAAGTGCTCCACCAAATATTACTGTAATAATAGTGGCTACATATTTATTAGAAAGGGATGGAGCCCATTCAGCTGTTAATTCTTCTAAGGCGTATCTGCCTAATCTGGTAGCTGTATCCAGGGTAGTAAGCAAGAATGCAGATACGGTTAAAGCACCGAAAGCTATCCCCGTTTGTTCTGGTAATCCTAGATTAGCTAAAAAGTTTCCCATTCCATGAGCAAATACACCAACCGGACCGCCCCAATTAGCTAATCCCTCTGCTAATCCGGCCTTGGTTAGCATAGCAGCAGTACCTAAAGCAATCGTAGCTAATACACCTTCTAATAACATGCCTCCATAACCAATAATCTTAGCATCTGATTCTTTATTTAATTGTTTTGAAGTTGTTCCTGATGCACAAAGAGAATGGAATCCGGAAATTGCTCCACAAGCAATGATGACGAATAGCATGGGGAACAGGTAACCTACTGGTTGTTTAAAGGCAGTAAAAGCAGGGAGTTCTAATTTTGGAGCTCCCAAAAGTATGCCTATTACTGCTCCGCCTAAGGCAGTATATAACAAGAATGAAGATAAGTAGTCTCGGGGTTGTAATAAAATCCAAACAGGCATAGCCGAGGCAAAGAACACGTATACCAGTAAAAGGTAAATCCAAGTTTTAGCACCCAAAGAAAAAGGTGCTACTAAACCTATCCAAATGGATAAAAATAACAAAATTACCCCAATAACAGTTACAATGCCAAGAGATGCCCCTTTACGGTAAAGGGCAAAACCCATTCCTACCGCGATGATCATAAACAGAATGGAAGCAGTAGCTACAGAGGGGTTAGCAGCAAAGGTATTGGCTACCAAAATAGCAAACACTGCTATGACTAACACTAAAGCCAACCAAACAAAAATTAAAAATAATATCTTTGCACTTTTGCCAACATTTTTGCCGACCACTTCTCCAACTGTTTTACCCTCGTGCCTGACCGAGGAAATAAGAGACATAAAATCATGTACACCACCAATAAAAATGCTCCCTAAAACAATCCATAAAAAACAAGGTAGCCATCCAAAGACAGAAGCTTGAATTGGCCCTAAAATGGGTCCTCCTCCTGCAATGGATGCAAAATGATGCCCCATTAGCACCGGGGCTTTTGCTGGAATGTAATCCACGCCATCGGTCATGGTGTGGGCTGGAGTCTTTTTGCTGTCATCTATTCCGACCAGTTTTCCTAAATAGCCTCCGTAAGTTTTAAGTGCAATGGCAAAAGCTACCAAAGCTATAAGAATTAAAATCAAGAGACTCATCTACAAAACCTCCTTTTCTTTAAATAAAAAATATTAATAAAATAAAGTAATAGATCAAATTTCTTTGTCCCGGTAACTTATGACTCTCTCTAAAACAAACCAAAATTATTAAGCTCTATCACCTCCCAATTCAGAGTCAGATTTTATCTTATAAGCAGAAAGTACTTCTTCCCCCTTTTGATTAGAATACAACTCTTCTTTCTTTAAATCAACTAATATAAGTCTAATGTCACACCATCCCTTGATCCCCAATAAGAAGGATTTGGAAAATTTAAACTTTTTGGCAAAATTAACTGCTTCTTCGGAAAAACCAGAAATAGACACCAATACTCCGTTTATAATAGTAGACATAATATTCATCGAAGGAGCGAAAGGTTTATCAGTCAAAGATTTCAGATATGTAGTAAATTCTTCTAACTCATTTTTATTTACAAATCTTTTTTCTGCCTTAACTATCGCATATTCCTTGGTATAATGTTGATCAATTTTTATATTTTTAGTTAGAACTTGACGAAAATGTTCGGTAGAAGATAGGGCGCAAATATCAACTTTTAGTCCGGATATTTCTTTATCTCTCTCTAATTCGTAATAATATTTAAAGCGATCTTCCAAATCTTGTAAATATGTTTCTAATTTATTCGGTTTATTTTCTTCCACTATTATTTCCCTAACTCATCTAATTATATTTTGTATCATGATTATCTTAGTTTTATTCGACAAAATTTTTAAAAACCCTCTTTTTTTAAAAAAATATTTTTAAATTTCTTTGTAACCGGTGTATAAAACATTTTTAATCTTTTTGAAGAATTGTTGCTTATAACTATGTTATAATAAATAATAACATCAAAAAGCTATCTTAGATTAATTTATTTTCATTTATTGTACTAATTTTCAAGGAGGCATTAAAATGAGCACTGATTTTTTTAAAAAACTGATTGGAAAAAGAGAAGAAAATTCTTCGGGATTTCTCTGGATTTATAGCCAGTGTGACCAGTGTGAAGAAAAGTTTAGAACTCTTATCAGGAAAAATAATGATCTTACCCCCACCTATAAAGATGAAGGACCGGCCTATATATTAAAGAAAGAATTAATCGGAGCTTCCTGTCCCAACCGAATAAATTTGCATTTGGAATTCGATAGAAATTACCAAAAGATATCGGAAAAAATTACTGGCGGCCGTTTTATTTCCCAGGAAGAATATCAATCCTGACCTTTCCACAATATTTATTAATTAATCAAGGGTTAGGTGAATAATTTTTTAAAAGATATTTATGAGTATTTAAAGGAGAAAATGAAGTGGAAAAAGAAGAATATTTAGGCAGAGCCAAAGAACATCTCTTTATGACTGGAATTAATGATAGTGCCACCAAACTATGTTCTGCTAATATGGCTTATGGAATCGCTAAAATTCAATTTCTCCAGGAAAAACTCGGTTTAAATCCCGACGCAACTTTTATATCTACTCCTGATGCCACTATTACTAGAAATGTAGAAAGATGGAAAAATGGTTTTAGTTATGGTGGAAAAATTGAATGGGGAGATGGGGCATTGGAATTAATAATATTAGATGTTTTACCTAATGCCTGTGGAATGCTGGTAGGTGGTTTAGAAAAACTTCCAGAAATAGAAACTTTAATTAATAAAGTGACCAAACTTTCAGCCAAAAATTCGGAAATAAAAGTTGAAGGGATAAAAGTTATCTGGGATTTCGGTAAAGGGAATCATTTTATTGATGTATTTGAGGTAAGAAATATCACCGGAGTTGAAGATTTTCCCCCTTATATGTTTATTGTTCATGGAGCAGGTGATGAGTTAAGAGACGATAACCAAAGGGGTTATGGTCTATACTATTATCGGAGTAAAAAATTAGAGGAAATTGCCGAAAAAATAGATACTCCCTTCGGTAAAATTAGATTCCTAACCGGGAAGAACGCCACAGGATATTACCAACAGTATAGATTTGTGGAAGATTTTTCCAAGAAAAGAAGAATCGAGTTTGCCAAAAGATTGTTTGGAGATTTTAAAACAATCTTTAATGAGACTCACCAGGGGTTAGCCGATATAAATACTATGCTCCTGGGTTGTCATAGTATAAAAAACAATCAGATCTTACCTATTACCTTACGGGGGGATTTACCGGCATACCTGGTGCATGGTAAACCTTCTTTTAGTCAAGAACAGATTGAAAACTTGGGTTTTGCCAAAAGAGCTAAAAAACTTGGTTTAATGAAAAAACTGAAAAATGCCAATGTTGTCCCTCATGGTGGTGGATATCATTTTCCAGATTTATTGAATGTATTAAGTGTGGTTGAAAATGATGGGGAGAGATATTTCTTGATGGATTTAAATAACGACCGAGGGAAAAAGGCAATTAAAGAAGTGAGAGAAATGCCTTATGATTACAGAGGAAGAATGGTAGTATTGCGTACCCTGGAGTTAGGCTTGGCTGAAGTTGTAACTAAATTAATCCCATTGTATGTATTAAAAATATAAATTCTGAAAGGAATAGTAAACAGAAAATCCTATTTCTTTTAAGATCTTTTCTGCTTTCATTTTGTCTTTTATAAAGAATAAATGAGTTAAACACTTACAGTATGAAGAAGCAAAACCCTTTTTAATTATTTTGATAGCTGGATCTTGACAAAACAATTCCGCAGCTTGGCATTCCACCTTTTTATCTATAGTCCAAATCTGCAATATCTTCACGTTTTTATTCTTTAAAAGATAGTCAATATGCCAAAATATTCTTTTCTCTTTTCTTAAGTGTCTTTGTAATCGTTTCTCTAAACAACCTTTAGCGGAACCAATATAAAGATAATCTCCTTTTTTAAAAGACACCTTTCCTAATTGACCTACTCTGATTTTTAAATCTTCAGTTACATATATTGCTAATATATAAGTAGCTTCTGATTGATCTTTTAACAACATTTAGAGCTTACTTTCGCCTACCTAACAAAACCACATCTCCTAAATTACAACCAACGTCTTTAGCTATTACCGGACACTTTGCCCTAAATAGAAAAAATATAGATTTATCTTCTTCGGAGAGTGATTCATAATTTCCCTGGCCTTTACTGATAATCAATTCTGCGTTCTGATACAATTTCATAAATTCCGAAGAGCAATATTTTAATATGGTCCCAGGCGCATCTGATCCGCTCGAGACAATTTTAGCTACTTCAGAGACTTGTCTGTAAAAACAGGGGATACAATCTAAATAAGTTTTCATTTATTATTTTTTTACTCCTACTTCTACTCCTGATAAATTTATTACCTTTTCCCTACATATCTTCCTAACCCAAAATAAGCTCCATGAATATAAAACAAAGGATCTAATTGTCCTTTTTGTTTAGCAAAATCTTTTAAAAAAAGTTCCTGGTCTATTGATATCGCTACTACTTCTCCAACTATAATAACTCTGGTTTTGGTTATTTCGAAAATGCTCAGTAGCTTACACTCAAAATGAGATTTACACTCTGCAATCAAAGAGGGCTTTATTTGGGATGCTGGAATCGGAGTAAAATTTGCTTTTTCAAATTCATCTATCTCAGCAGGAAAGTTTATTCCGGTAAGATTTACCTGTTCTAACATAGAAGCTGAAGGAACATTTAAGACAAATTCTCCTGTTTCTACAATATTTCGGTAAGTATCTCTATTTTTATCTGAACCAATTGCATAAATAGGAGGATCATAAGAGACTGGCATAACCATACCATAAGGAGCAATATTCTTTACTCTGCTCTTACTCGTTGTTGAAATCAGATAAACCGGAATACCTGGTGAGGCAACCGGTGAATCATTTAAGGGAATTTCTATTTTATTCATTTTTTTTACTTCCTTTCTTTAATTTTTTTGCATTTTATTTTTAATTTTAGTTACCTACCTTCTGCTATTTTATAATTCCTCTTAGTTAAATATTCTCCTAATAATTTTGAAGTTATAATCACTAAAGGTAAAGAAACTAATAATCTTATGGCAGTAAATTTTACCCCCATAAAGGAAGCTTCATACAAAGTCATGGGGATTCTACAAATTGCTGCAGCTCCTATATAGGTAAAAATAATACTAAGCTTTGCTCCTTTATTATATAAGGAATAAGCAACTGGAAATGCTACTAATAGTCCACCGGCAATGGTTCCAGCAATCAATATAACCCATAAATATCCCCTAATGCCAGACTCTTTACCTAAATGTTTTTCAATGACTTCTTTTTTTACCCATACTTCAAATAGTCCTATCAATATAAAAGCACAAGGGAGTATTTTTAGCATATATAATAAAAAAGAAATTAAGTTAAAAGCAATTTCTCTCCCTGAATTATATCCGAATATAAAGGATATAATTAAAAAAAGAAAATAAATTGATACAGCAGCTATTTTTAGTTTAACATTTTTTTTCATTGAAAGATCTCCCCAAAAAAAATGCCAGTTATCACAGCCACAATAAGGGCAATAAAAAAGCTGATGACATTGCGTATTACAGTTACTT
>DSEL01000210.1 GCA_011056645.1 Candidatus Atribacteria bacterium | reverse complement strand
TATATGATTTTCATACATTAGACAAAAACCACCTTGCTCAGAAAATTGTTCCTGGCGACAATAGAAATCGGGTGAATTAATAATTTTTTACTTATTAGATAGATTAATCCTTGATCCAGAGCCATTAACATAGCTTGATCTATGTTTATTTCTACCATTTTTCTGATTTCTTCCACTCCCTTCATGTTCCTTAAAGGTTCAATCTTATCGCTTAGATAAATTATCTTATCTAAAAGTGACATCTGAGCTGCTCCGGTACTGTGTGCTTTTATTGCATCTAAAATAACAGGATCTTGAATATTAAATTCCCTTTTGGCAATGATTACTCCTGCTAAAGGGTGCAATAATTTGGGGATTTTTTGAATAATTTCATCCGGTTGGATCTTATTTTCTATTGTTATCTTTTCCAAGGTTTTATAATCCAAATCTTTAGCACAATCATGTAATAATCCGGCAATTTCGGCTTTATTTACATCGTAATTATATTTTATGGCTAATTTACGGGCAATCTTAGAAGTATTAATCGAATGTTTTAATCTCTTCTCGCCTAACATTCCTTTTAATTTTAGTTTCATTAAATCAATATCCACATTCATTTCCTATCTCTTATCTGAAGAGGTCCGTAATCTCAATGTAATATTCATTTTGACTGCCCTCTAAGGATTCTACTTCCGATATAACCCTTTTTTGTTGATATATTTTTCCACTTCTTGAGGGAGTAAATACTTTATGCTTTTTCCCTCTCTCACTCTTCTTCTGACATCAGTAGAAGATATAGATAAAGCGGGAATTTCCATAATTTTTATAATTTTTTTAAATTTCTCATTTAATCTATTCAAATCATATCCTGGTCGTGTTGCAGCCACAAATTGACAAAGCGTAATTAATTTTTCACTTTTGTACCAGGAATCTATTTCTAAAAAAGCATCGGCTCCGGTAATAAAAAATATTTCCACACCAGAGTTATATTTTTTAAAAAAATCTTGAACAGTGTCTATCGAATAAGAAGGTCCTGGTCTATTGAGTTCTACTTTGGATACTTCAAAAAAAGAGTTATTTCCGGTAGCCAGGATAGTCATTAAGTAACGATCTTCGGGGGCAGATAGATCATTTTCTCTTTTGTGAGCAGGCTGACGGCAGGGTACAAATATTACTTTATCCAACTTAAATTCAATTCTTGCTTCTTCAGCTGTAAATAAATGCCCATAGTGTATGGGGTCAAAAACTCCGCCCATTATTCCTAACCGTTTGATTACTTTTTCTTCCTTTAAAATGATTCTTCCTCCCTGGTTAGTTATTTATTTGGCTGGTTAATTAGCTAACTCAATCCTAAATTTTTAAATAATAAAGAGATAACCAGCAATTAGTTAGCTAAATTACGGTTGTGATTTTTCTTCAGGTATATTTTCTTCAAGTATAATTTCCATTTCACTCTGTTCGGCTTCTTTTTCTTTTTCTCCCTCTACTTCTCCATTCAAAACCGTAAATACCGTATCCTTCTCCGGATAACTCCAATTCTCTATTTTATCTCCATCTCTAAAGTTAACTTCTATTCGAGAAGGATAACCAAAACCAAAATAACCTTTTCTTTCTAAGGCTTGTTTATAGGGTAAGGATTTTGTGTTTTCTAGCTGAAGCCACAATTTTTCTTCTTGATTTCTCCATCCTAAAAAACGATATATTTTTGCCAATTGCAGGTAAGAGCGCCAATAGGGTGAAGGATGCTCAAAAGACATTGGATTAGCTGATTCTTCCATTTTAATAACTTTTAAATAACTTTCCATAGCAGGAGAATTAAACTGTCCGGTGCTCTGTTCTCCTAAAACTCGATATATTTCACCCATCCAATAATAAGCTTCCAGCAAACCTGAATCTATCTTAACGGCTCTTTTAAAATAAGGGATGGCACTCAATAAACTGTTTACAGAAGGAGCACTGGCCTTAAAAAGATATTCCTCAGGATATCCAATTATCTTCTTTCCCTCGTTCAAATAATCACTTGCTTTATCTGATTGAATCCGGGAGGTACCCTGAAAACTACCCGCTAAATTCTGATAGGCATATTGATTCGCAGGATTAATTCTTAAAACTTCTTTCCATTGTTCTATAGCCTGACTATAAGCGCCGGTCTGCCTATATACCTTTCCTAACCAGTAATGTGCATCCTCAAAATCAGGATTTAATTCTATTGCTTTTTTATAAGATTGTTCAGCCATCTCATATTTTTCCTGAAGGAAATAGTCATACCCATTTTTATAATAGATCTGATAATCTTGGGCACAAATTATTACACTGCTAAAAATTAAGATTAAAAAGAGTATCAATACAATAAGTCCAGTTTTAGAAAAATTTTTCTCCATTATTCTAGCCCCCTCCCCGCTTTTTCTTACTAATATTGCTTTGTTTAGGCCAGTAGAAAGAATTAATTGTAAAAAAAACAATCAGAAATATCTTATGATTCTTTCAACTTCTCCACATAATTCATTCTTAAATTTGCCAGTAAACTTTCAATCCGCTTAAAATCCTCCGGATTTAAATCATTTTTAATCTGATCATATAAAAATGCGAGGGAATCTATGACAATTTTAGCTTTTTTTAAATCTTTATTAATTTCCTTAGTCTCGGGATTCATGATGAGACCCAAATATTCCCAGGCTTTTCCACTCAACATACTTATAAACCAAACAAAAAGTACAGGTAGATCAGGTTCTTTGAAACCTTCTTCTGGTTTTTTTTCATCCTTTTTAGTTTTTTCTTTTATCTCGTCTTCTTTCTCTTCATTCTGCACTTTATCATCTTTTATTTCTTCATTTTTTTTTGTATTTTCGTTGCTTGTTTCTTCTTCTTTCATAATTACTATTATTCTCCCCCTTATTTACTTGTATTATTTACTCGTATATTGTACCACATCCTCGCCCTAACCCTCTCTCCCTCGAAGGAAGGGAAGAGGGAATAAAGACAAGGTAATTTCTTAATTTTTTTCTAAACTTGAAGCTGGTAACCCGTAACTTGTCACTAATTACTTATCACTCATCACTTATTGCTGTATTTTTTCTGTATACTCATTCAAGCTAACCACACAATAAGAAACTGCGCCTTCTTTTCTACCGACAAAACCCATCTTCTCGTTTGTTGTAGCCTTAATGTTCACTTTTTCAGAGGATATTTTTAAAACTCGAGCTATATTATCTTTCATGCTCTGGAAAAAAGGTGCAACTCGTGGTTCTTCTAAAACCAGAGAAACATCAATATTATTTATGGCCAGTTTCTTTTTTTTTAATATTTGGTAAATATTTTTCAATAACTTTAAACTGGAAATATTTTTATATTGTTCATCATCATCCGGGAAATGCTGACCAATATCTCCTTCTCCTGCTGCCCCCAATAAAGCATCTATTAGGGAATGAATTAAAACATCGGCATCAGAATGTCCTTCCAAACCTTTTGGGTATGGAATGATTTCTCCTCCCAAAATTAATTTTTCATTCAAGATCAAGGGGTGGACATCGTATCCAAAACCTATCCGCATAAATTTCCCTCACCATTAGTTATTTAGTTGCATGGTTAGCTGGTTAGCTGGCTAATGGAAGTAACGGCAGATTGAGTGATGAACCAGTCTACTAATTGACTAACTAACCAATTAACTAAATTGTATGCACTACCCATATTGACTCATATTTTGGTTTTAATTTTTCGTAAATCCTTAGGGCTTGTCCTTTATTTCGGATAATTCCAAAAACCGTAGGACCGCTACCGGACATAAGAGCACCTAAAGCACCCTCTCCGATTAATCTGTCCTTAATTACTCCAACTTCCTGGAATTTGGTAATAATTAACTCTTCAAAGGAATTAAATAGATTTTTGGCAATTTCTTCAAGTCTTCCTTCTTTTAAAGCTTTAAGCATAGTAATAGTATTAATCTTCTCCTTCTTAATCAATCCTAAATCAAGATTATTATAAGCCCAGCTGGTAGGTATTTCAAATCCGGGATTGATCACTATCATCCACATTGGTGGATTAATTGGAGGTAGAGGAGTAACTTTTTCTCCCCTATGACAAGCAAGAGCAGTACCATTTTGGATACAAAAAGGAACATCCATCCCCAATTCCTCTCCTAATTCCTTTAAATCTTTATTACTTAAATTTAAAGCAAATAATTTATTTATGCCTACTAAAATAGAGGCAGAGTTAGCAGAACCACCGGCCATCCCGCTAGCTAAAGGAATTTTTTTATCAATCTCTATCTTAACTCCCTGGTTAATTCTATATCTTTGGAGAATCTTCTCTGCTGACCTATAACTCAAACTTTGTTTATCGGTAGGGACCAAAGGATTATTGCAGTTTATCTTTACCCCTTCTTTCTCTTCATTAATAACGATTCTATCCGCAAGGTTGATAGACTGCATGATGGTTTCGATATTATGATATCCGTCACAACGTTTCCCCAGTATATTTAAAGTTAGATTTATTTTAGAATAACTTTCTATTTCAATTTTTTTCATAATTTAAATTTAAAGCTAAATCCTTTATTTAAAAAATTCTCTGCCACAATGATATCAAAAGGAGTGGTTATTTTAATATTTTCCTCTGAACCTGTTATTAATTTTACTTTATGTCCATATCTTTCTACAATCGCGGCATCGTCTGTGGTAATATATTTTTCCTTATAAGCCTGACTATAGGCAAACAAAATTATATCGTATTTAAAAGTTTGAGGAGTTTGTGCTCTCCAAATCTCTTCTCGGTTCAGCGTTTTATTGATAAAAAAATTACCTTTGCTTTTTTTTATAGTATCTTTAATCGGGATAGCCGCAATGGCCGCTCCATATTTCTGTGCATTTTTAATGGAATCTCGTATAATAGCCTCTTCTACTAAAGGACGAGCGCCATCGTGAATAACCACAATATCTGTATCCTTATCTAATACCTTAATTCCATTGTATACTGAATCTTGTCTAGTTTCTCCTCCCTCAACTAATTCTTGAACCTTGTGAAAGTTGTATTTTAATATTATATTTTTATAACATACATCCTTTTCCTCAGGGTTAACTATAAGATATATTTTATCAATTAATTGACATTTTTCAAATTTTTCAATAGTATAAACTAAAATAGGCTTACCAGAAATGGGTATGAAGGGTTTACTTATTTTAGCATTCATTCTTTTGCCCTTGCCGGCAGCTGCAATTAAAGCTACTACTTTCATCTTTTCCATCCAATTTATTAAATTAGTCGTTAGTGAATAGTGAATAGTCGTTAGTATAAAAGGCAAGTTGCACGTTTCAAATTTCAAGTTAATGTAGTAGTTATCTGGTTACCCACCCAGTTGGCCAGCGTATAAGGGCAAATAGCAAACAATACGCCCTTATTTTTAAATTTTAACTCCTATCTCCTATTTTCTTTTTTTCCCTTCTTTGCTAAATACTAAATACTATAGACTATATACTAATTAAACTGGTTAATTCTTTAATATTGTAAAAGGTATCTCCAGATATCCTTCAATAACCATATCTGTTTCAATTTTAGAAATTATTAAATCCTTTTCTTCTTTTTTTTCAAAACTATCATCGTTATTTTTTTCTTCAAAGGGTAATTCATTAGAATATACTACTACCTCTCCAATGACTTGATTACCTCTTGGCCGATCAGAAAAATCCTTAAAGGTCTCTTCTAAACTTAGGTTATCCTTTTTTCCGTTATTGGCCAATTCTTCCTCTTGATTTTCTGCTTCTTTTCCCCCATATACCATTAATAAAGCTTCGCTGTTAGGCGTATCGGGAGGAATTTGAACGGTCAAGTTCTTTTCGATAAATTCTCCCCGAAAAGGTCTAATCTTAATTTTTAATTTTAGGTAATCTCCAGGATTAATTGAAGATTCTTCCAAAACAACTTCTTCTATCCGGCCAATTTTCTTTTGATGATCTACTTTTATGTCAATATTTATTGCGTTTAAATTGATCATTTCAAAATAATTATTGGCAATCAAATCTATCATTTCTGGTATTTCACATATTACCTGGAGGGCTATATCGCTGGAACTGTGATACATATTCTTCCGTAAAAGGACTTGCCCCATTTTTTCCCCTTTTATTTCGATATCTATTTGAGCAGTACCAGCTCCAATTCTATCCAAAGCATTATCTATTATCTGCACGGCTGCATTTGAAACCAAGGGTTCTAATAAATCATAATCGTTTATTACCTGGATTCCCATCTGATAAACTAATCCTGAATCAACATTTGTCACCTGTATTTTACAGGGAATCACTCGAGGATAAGAATTGAGTATAGCTAAAATACCTGCCTCTCTATCCTGGATAATTTTCCCGACTAAATTTAAAGGGGTACCTAATTTAAAGGGCATAACCATATTAGGTAAACTATGATAGATATACACTGAGGAAAGAAGAAGAGAAACTTCACCTTTTTTTAAAAAAGGATGTCCTAAGGCTAAAATCTTGTTCCCCTCACGATAAGTAACTGTTCCGATAGAAATAATATTGATATCTCCCCGTGTTAACTGAATGCCTATGGCAGAACCGGCTTCTATCTTATTACTAAGACTTTCTCCCACTTTTTGAAAATTATCGCCATTATTGACTTTTAGCCCGATTCCCTGAACAGGCACAAGGTTGAATTTTTTTAGGGAATTACCTAATCTCTCAAAAGTTCTACCTTTCATTCCGTTTATAATTACCGGTGAAACTATGGGGGAAAAGATCACTTCCTCACTATTTGCCAATTCTGAAAAATTTCTATTTTTCTCCAGGTTTTTCACTTTTATTTTGTTTGCCTTATCGTAGGTAAAAATTAAAGAATTATTGGCATTATGCCCAGATAATGCAGTATGATCATTATAAGGAAGATTAAATATTTCTAACATTTCCTGGATAGGGGTAACCAGGCATAGATTATGTTCACTCATTTCCCAAGCATAAGATACCGCTCCGATTAATTGACCATTAATATAGACTGGACTACCACTCATTCCTTCCGAAATCCCGCCACTCTCTTTAATCTTATCTCCACTTAAATTAGCTAAGATAAAATTTCCAACCTCGCCTTCGTTTTTCACTATATCAATGATGTCTACCTGAAAGGTTTCTGCCTGAGTTCCGTGAAAAACAGTTTTTCCTATCCCTTTCATGCCCGGCTTTATCTCTGATATTGGCATAAAAACTGTCTGGCAAAAGGAACTACTTATCCCTATGCTAAATAAAATTAATAAAATAAATATGGTTTTTATGCAATTACTTTTATCTAATTTTACCTTCATTTATTACCTTCTTTGTTAAAAATTGTATCTGGTATCTCGTGAATCGTATCTTATTAAGAAGCCAGTATTCAGGAGTTAGAATCCAGGATTCAGAATTTTATAAGAAAATAATGTTACCAGGATACCTCGGGTCGGATAAATCCAATTCCTACATTTAAAGTAATATTTTATATGAAAAAGTTTTAAGTATTGAATTATAGTTTTAGTTATTCGCTTTAAATTTTTAGTTACATATTGACAATTTGAAACTTGCATCTCGCACTTATAACTTATATTAAAACTAATAACTATTTTTATTGGCCAATTGGTAAATCAGTCAACTGGTAAATTACTCTACTTGTACGAACTGACTAATCCACTCCGAAGCACATGAATATTATCTAATACTTTCCCTGCCCCTAAAGCTACACACGAAATAGGATTTTCAGCCAAATAAACCGGTATTCCGGTCACTTCAGCTAATAAATTATCAAAATTTCTCAACAATGCTCCCCCACCAGTAATAATAATTCCTTTATCAGCAATATCAGCCGCCAGCTCAGGAGGAACTTTCTCCATAACTATTTTAACGCCCTCTATTATTATCTTCAATGAGGCGGAAATAGATTTTAATACTTCAGTAGAGCCGATAGAAATACTCTTGGGTAATCCGGACACTAAGTCTCTCCCCCTTATTTCGGCAAATAATTCTTCTTCCAACTCCATAGCGGTTCCAATTTCAATCTTTAAAGTTTCAGCCGTTTTTTCACCAATCATTAGCCTATACTTTTCTTTAATATATTTAATAATATTTTCATCAAAATCATTACCCGCTACTCTTAATGATTCACTTACCACAATCCCACCTAAAGATATAACGGCAATATCTGTGGTTCCTCCCCCTACGTCAACGATCATATTGCCGTAAGGTTCGCTGATGTCCAAGCCGGCTCCAATCGCCGCTGCCATTGGTTCTTCAATTAAATAAGCTTTCCTTGCTCCAGCTTGCATCGCTGCTTCTATTGCTGCTCTTTTTTCTACTTCTGTTCCTCCCGATGGTACGCAAATAACTACTTGAGGACGGAACACCTTACTGTTTCCACAAACCTTTCGGATAAAATAACTCAACATCTTCTCAGTTATTTCATAATCAGCAATGACTCCACTCTTCATAGGCTGAATAGCAATGATATTCCCTGGTGTCTTTCCCAACATTTGTTTGGCTTCTTCTCCTACGGCTAACACTTTCCCTCCATCTCTTAAAATAGAGACTACCGAGGGTTCCTGAAGAACAATTCCTTTACCCTTCTGATAAATTAAGACACTTACAGTACCCAAATCTATACCCAGACTTCTATCCATTCCTAGCATGTTTGCCTTCTCCTCCTCTATTTAGTCGTTAGTGAATAGTCGTTAGTCTTTAGTTAAAATCCTTGGTATAACTTATTAACTATCTAATTTATAATTGCATAGTTTTTCGCTTTTGTTTAATAATAACTAGATACTATTCACTAAATGCTAATGATTAATTGTTCTATACACTAAACGCTATATATTATTGTTAACTATATGCTCAATACTATCTTTTATCTTCTGACTTCTATTTTCCTCACGATATATGATATACTATTAATAACGACTAACGATTATATCACTCTTTTACTCTTTTAATATCTGCTCCTAACGAATTTAATTTCTCTTTTAATTTCACATATCC
>DSEL01000209.1 GCA_011056645.1 Candidatus Atribacteria bacterium | reverse complement strand
GGATGTAACCGGAACCGTCACTCTTCCCGAAGGGGTAGAGATGGTTATGCCCGGGGATAGAGTCACTATTAGCGGGGAATTGATTACTCCTATCGCTATGGAGAAACAGCTCCGCTTTGCTATCCGAGAAGGAGGGCGTACGATCAGTGCCGGAGTAGTAAGTGAGATAATAGAATAGTAGTTAGTCATTAGTAGACAGGCATCCTGCCTGTCTACATAGCCCAAGATAATGGGGATAATAAAAAACATAAGTAATTAAGGATATTAAATATTTGAATATTTAAAATATGTTTCTCTAACGAGATACGAATTAATTCTTGACACTTAGTATAAAATATGGTAAATTTATCTTCATGTAATTTTAACTTTTATTAGGAGACATTTTTAATGAGACAAAGAATTGTTTTTGCTTGTAATGAGTGTAAAAATAGAAATTATGATCAATATAAAAATAAGAAAAATACTCCAGAAAGAATAGAACTTAAAAAATACTGTAAGTTTTGTAAAACTCATACTTTACATAAAGAAATAAAATAACCTTAACTTTTGAGTTTTAATCAAAAATTATTAAGGTCCGTAGCTCCAACGGCAGAGCACTGGACTCCAAATCCGGGGGTTGCAGGTTCAAATCCTGCCGGGCCTGCCATTTTTTATTTAAATATAGGGAAGAATAGTTAGGAAAAAAATGAAACTAAATAATATTTTTAGTAAAATAAACAATTTTATAAAAGAAGCTATTGCTGAATTAAAAAAAGTTATCTGGCCGACCAAAAAAGATCTTAAGAATAGCACCATTGTAGTTATTTCTACGATAATTATGGCCTCGATCTTTATTGGATTGGTCGATGTATTTTTTACGAAAGTATTAACTTTATTTATGAAATAATACACAATAAATGTTAACTATTTTATTGGTAAAAAAGGAAGAGAGTTAATTAGTTATAATGATAGCTTCAAATCAAAAAAAATGGTATGTAGTTCATACTTATTCAGGATATGAAAATAAGGTTAAAATAAATTTAGAACAAAGAATTAAATCCATGGGAATGGAGAACCAGATATTTCAAGTGCTAATACCTACTGAAAAAGTCTTAGAGGCAAAATCTGGTAAAAGAAAATATGTACAAAAAAAGGTCTTTCCAGGATATGTAGTGATAGAAATGATATTGGATAATAATTCCTGGCAAGCAGTGAGAAATACTCCTGGAATTACTCGTTTCGTCGGTTCAGGAGGAAAACCAGTACCTTTAAAAGGAATAGAAATAGAAAACATATTAAAACAGATGGGGAAGGGCGAGAAATTACCCAAATTAGATATTGAAGTAGGAGAAAATGTTAGAATTATCGTTGGTCCATTTACCGGATATACAGGGAAAGTTAAAGAAGTAGATTACGAAAAAAACAAAATGAAAGTTTTTCTATCTATTTTTGGACGAGAGACATCTGTTGAGTTAGGTTTTAATGACGTAGAGAAATTTTAATTAGTCGCTAATATATCATACTGCATATTAGCCGTGTGTATTGCTTAAATTAGTTACATAATTAATGGGAATCTCAGTGTAAATAGTAATATAACTAAATACTAACGACTAGCAATAGGAGGAATTGAATGGCAAAGAAATTAGTGTCCGTAATAAAACTACAAATACCAGCCGGCAATGCTAACCCTGCACCACCGGTAGGCCCAGCATTGGGTCAGCATGGTTTAAACATAATGGAATTCTGTAAGAGTTTTAATGAAAAAACTAGACCAGATGTAGGAAGTATTATACCGGTAATTATTAATGTTTATGAAGATAGATCTTTTGATTTTATCTGTAAAAAACCGCCAGTTGCTTTTTTATTGAAAGAAGCAGCAGGAATAGAAAAAGGCTCAGGAATACCTAACAAAGAAAAAGTTGCAAAGTTATCACGGGCAAAAATTGAAGAGATTGCTAAGCGTAAAATGTCCGATTTAAATGCTAACGATTTGGAAAACGCTATAAAAATAGTACAAGGTACTGCCAGAAGTATGGGAATAGAAATAGAGAATAATGATTAATTATACGCTTAAATGGTGCACTTATGTGGAAGGATAAAATCCAATAATACCACAGGGAGGAAAAAGATGAGTAAAAAAAGAGGAAAGAAATATTTAGAAGCCATTAAAGATTATAAAACAGAAGATTACTGTGAACCGGAAGAAGCTTTAGAATTGGCAAAAAAGCTTCATTGGGCAAATTTCGAAGAATCTATTGATATTGCGATTAAATTAGGTATCGATACACGTCGTTCTGAAGAACAGGTACGGGGAGCAGTAGATTTACCTCATGGTACAGGGAAAAAAGTAAAAGTTGTGGTCTTTGCAGAAGGAGAGAAAGCAAAAGAAGCCGAAGAAGCCGGTGCTGATTTTATCGGAGCAGAGGAGTTAGCTGAAAAGATACAGGGGGGATGGACTGATTTTGATGCTACTATAGCGACTCCAGATATGATGAAAGTAGTCGGAAAATTAGGTAAAGTATTGGGACCTCGGGGTTTAATGCCTAATCCTAAAGTTGGTACTGTTACCTTTGATGTTAAAAATACCGTAAAAGCAGTAAAAGCGGGTAAAGTGGAGTATCGGGCAGATAAATTTGGCATAGTCCATGCGCCCTTAGGGAAAATAAATTTTGACCAGGAGAAATTATTAGAAAATTTTGCTACCTTTGTTGGTGCCATTATTAAGGCAAAACCATCAGCCGCCAAGGGAAAATATATACGTAGCATTACTATTTCCTCTACTATGGGACCAGGGGTTCACTTAGATCCCCAAAAAATAGAAGCGTGGATCGAAAAAAATAAAAATTAGAATTAGTAAAACTTTAAAATAAAATATTATTAAATAGTTTTAGGATTACCTTAGACAGCAGGAGTTGCAAGAAAACAACTTAATTGGTATTAAAATATCTTCCTGCCCAGGTGAGAACAAAGTGAATAAAATTACTTTTTCACCTTCCTTATAGATTCGTCTAAGGGAAGGTTTTTTATTGTATAAAATATCTAATAGGGTTAGAAAGGAGGATACATTTTTGGTTTTAAGTAAAGATTCTAAAAAAGAGATACTTCAGGATTTGATAGCAAAACTAAAAGAATCCAAAGGAATAGTTTTAACCGATTATAAAGGAATGAATGTCTCTCAAATCAGCAGCCTTAGAAAAGAATTAAAAGAACAGAAGGTAGAATTTAAAATAGTCAAAAATACTTTAATAGAAAAAGCAAGCGAAGAGCTGAAAGTAGAAGACCTGACTAAAGATTTAATCGGTTGTACTGCTATGGCTTTCTCTAATGACGATGGAATTGCACCAGCTCGATTGCTTAAAGAGTATTTTAAAAAGAATAAAATTGATTTAAATATTAAAACTGGTTTGATAGACGGAAGAGTTTTTAGTTCGGAGAAAATTTTAGAGATAGCTTCTCTGCCTTCCAAGGAAGTTCTTATTGCTCAAATGATTAATGGAGTGAAATCTCCCCTTTATTCCTTAGTATTTATATTGCAAGGACCTTTAAAAGGATTGATTTATACTTTGGAAGCGGTAAAAAAGCAGAAAGAAGCCAAAGCATTATAGATTTTATGGTAAAAATTGGATTATTGCTTATTGTTATGCGATATGAAAGATAGAGTATTTTTCGCAATACACCATATGCAATACAATAATAATATTGAGAGGAGGTGAAATAAATGGTTGAAAAAAAAGAAGTCGCTACTAAAAAAGAAAAAGTTACCGAGGAAAAACATTCTAAGACTGAGATGAATACATCAGCGGAAATATTAGAAAAAATAGAGAAAATGAGTGTACTGGAATTAGCTGACTTAGTGAAAGCCTTAGAGGAAAAATTCGGAGTAACTGCTGCTATGCCGGTTGCTATGCCTGCTAATGCTGGTGGTTCGGCTACATCGGAAGAAGTCAAAGAAGAAGAAAAAACCGATTTTGAAGTGATATTAAAAGAAGTTGGTCCAAATAAAATTAAGGTAATAAAAGAGATAAGAACAATTACTGCTTTAGGTTTGAAAGAATCTAAAGACTTGGTAGATGGTGCACCCAATACAATAAAAGAACATGTAGACAAGAAAGAATCCGAAGGAATAAAAGAAAAATTAGAAGCGGTTGGTGCAGTTATTGAAATAAAATAGAAGATAGTTTTTGGAAATATCGAAGATACTCTTTAAATTTTTTTAAAGAGTATCTTCTTGCATTTTTAATTACTAAATGATAAAATAATAATTTGCAGAAATAAATACTTTTACTTAATATAAATGTGATATCTTATAGAGGTAATTATTTTTTAATATTTTAATCATTATATAAAGGTTGGTGTTTTGCGGTGCGCAATAAATCTAATCAAGTG
>DSEL01000208.1 GCA_011056645.1 Candidatus Atribacteria bacterium | reverse complement strand
TAATTTAGTTAGCTAGATTATCCGATTCATCGTGCCCAGGATAATCAAAAGATAATAAACATAAGGAGGGCACAATTCATTATGCTCCTGCAAGATTACTCCGATTCCCACTCCCCGCTATACGCTATATTGACTAATAAGGCCCTTTGCTCACCAGTAGATTGATTTCTTTTCTATCCAAATTTATCTTTCCCGGTTCAGGGGTTTGGGCTATGACTACGTCCTTGGGAACGGTAAAATGATAGGTATAGGTGATTCTGCCTAAAATCAAGCCATTTTCTTCGATAAGCGCAACAGCTTCGTCCAGCTCTTTATTTTTGAGGTCGGGAATGTCTAAAGCAATTATCTTTCCGCCTTTACTTACTATTACATACACTTCTCTGTTCTTTTTTACTTTCGATCCGCTGATTGGATCCTGACTAATAATTTTATTTTGCAAGAATCTTTCGTTAAATTCCTCACCAGAGACATAAATCTTTAATCCGGCATTGTACAATTTTTCCTGAGCAACATTTAATTCATTACCGATGATCGAAGGAACCACTGTATCGGATACGTAAAATACATTTTGAAATACCAGAAAAGCACAGACTGCACCGGCCATTACTATAAAAATAATGAAAGCAATAGCAAAAACCGATCTTAAGATAAAACGAAAGATTTTCCCTATCCAATCCATTTATATTCCTATCCTTTTCTTATCATTTTTGCCATAAAGAATCCATCAAGATCCAAATCTGAACCCGAAAGTCCTGGAAATATCTGAATAAATTGATAATGGCGGTGTGTGGTTGATTCATAGACCGGTAATTTTCGCTCCTTGATAAATTCACTGAGATCTTCTAATTCAAAATTAGGATGTTTCTCCAAAAATCTAATTACTGCTTCCTCGTTCTCTTCCGGTTCAGTGCTGCAGGTAGAATACACTAATTTTCCACCAATTTTAAGGTAATTGCATGCAACATCCAATATTTTTCCTTGCAATTCGGTCAGCCGTTCAAATCTCTTTGTATCATAAGTTTGCCATCTCAAATCAGGTTTTCTCCTGATCACCCCCAGACCGGTACAAGGGACATCTATTAAAACTTTATCTGCTACCTTTAGGTATTTTTCAGCCAATAAAGTACCATTATTCTGCCGGGTTTTTACTATATTGATTCCCAATCTCCGTGAGTTATTTTTTACATTTATTAATCTGGACTTGTTACTGTCCATAGCCAGAATAGTACCTTTGTCAGTCATCAACTGGGCGAGATGGGTAGTCTTCCCACCCGGAGCACTGCAAACATCGATAACAAAATCACCGGGATAAGGGTTGAGCAGATGAGCAACCAACATTGATGACTCATCCTGAATTTGAAATAATCCCTCCCGGTAAGCAGGAAATTTACTGATATTAGCAAGCCCTTTGACCTGCAATGCTTCTTTGGTAAATATTCCCTCTCTTACTGAAATATTCTCTTTTTCTAAAATTCCTCTTAAATCAGATCGGGACAGTTTAAGTGTATTGGTTCTGACGACTAAAGCTGGTATCTTGTTATTTTCTTCGCATATTTTGATCGTATTGCTAAATCCAAATCTCTTTAACCAACGATGAACTATCTGCAAAGGATATGAATAAATGGTAGATATATAAAGGGCGGGTTCCTTTTTCTGATCCGGCCAGTGAATATTTTCTCTGTTTCTAATAATATTTCTTAAAATCCCATTTACAAATTTGGCTACCCCGGGATTCCCGTACTTTTTAGCCAATTGCACTGATTCATTGCACAGTGCATAGTCCGGAACTTTATTTAAAAATAGTAGTTGATAAACACCCATTCTTAATATATTTCGAATTAATACTGCTGTTTCCGATAGAGGTTTGGTAGAAAATTGTGCCAGAACCCAGTCAATTCTATTTCGGTTTCTCACCACACCGTAGGTTATCTCGGTAATAAAGGCAGCATCTCTGGAAGATATTTTCTTTTTATCCAATGCATGATTTAATAGAATGTTAATGTAACCCTGCTTGGAATCAATTTTTACCAAAATAGTCAGTATGGTTTCTCTTATTAGATCAACTACTATTTCTTTCATAGACCCGGTTTATTTTATTTCCCTTCTATCTTTTCTATCTTCTATTCCGCAGTAGGATAAGTCTTAACAGCTGAAAGACTGCTACCGAGGCAGCAGCCACATAAGTTAGAGCGGCTGCGTTTAAAACTTTTTTAATAATATTGGTTTCTTCTACATCTGTAACAATATTTGCCCCCACCAGCAGATTTACTGCTCTTTTACTGGCATTAAATTCAACCGGTAAAGTAATTAGCTGAAACAGGACTGCCAGGGAAAAAGCGATAATTCCGATATCCATCAGGGCAGGAAAGCTAAAGATAAAACCGATTAAAAACAGAGGTACTGCCATATTAGAACCGATATTGGTGACCGGTACCAGATTGCTACGAAGAGAAAGGGGGAAATACTTTTTAGCATCCTGAAGAGCATGACCGATTTCATGAGCTACAATTCCCTGGGCAGCCAATGATCTACCATAGTATATTTCCCTAGAAAGGGCTAATTTTTTCTGCCTGGGGTCATAGTGATCAGAAAGACGGCCTTCAATCGGAACTATTTTAATATGGTTTAAAGAGTTTCTTGATATCAGTTCTTCGGCTATCTCTTTCCCGTTTAAACCGTTTTTGGCCAATATTTTCGAGTATTTTGCATAGGTCGTTTTCACCCTATACTGTGCATAGACGGTTAAAAGGATAGCCGGTATTAAAAAAATCATGGTACTGTCGAAAAAAAACATAAAAACCTCCTAACCCAATATTTCTCCGCCCTTGATTTTATAACCGTTAATAAACTGGTTTGCGGTTAATTCTTTTGAACCGGCGGGAATCAGCTTTAATATTTTTATTATTCCCTCGCCTCCGGTAGAGATGAAAATACCGTCTTTTTCAGCTTTAATTACTTTCCCTGGTTGGGAATAATCTATCGGTACATTGCCTTTATAATCATCTAAAAATCTTGCGGCGGTAATTTTCAGTTTCTTGCCGCGGAAATAAGTACAAGCACCGGGAAAGGAGATGGTTCCCCTAATTAAATTATAAACCTTTTTTCCTTTACAACTCCAGTCTATTTTCCCCTCCTCTTTACTCATCTTTGGGGCAAAAGTTGCCAGATTATTATCTTGGGGAATTCTTTCTATCTTCCCGTTTTTTATTTTTTCTAAAAGTTTCGGGAGGGTCCCGACACTTAGAACAGATAATCGATAGTATAGTTCACTGTAAGTTTCATCCGGTAAAATTTCAACCTTCTCCTGAAAAATGATTTCACCGGCATCTACTTTTTCCTTCATAAACATAAAAGTTATACCGGTCTCCTTTTCACCATTAATAATAGCTCGATTAATCGGTGCAGCACCCCGATATTTGGGTAAGAGAGAAGCGTGTATATTTATACAGCCTATTTTGGGAATGCTCAGGATCTGACTGGAAAGAATTTGTCCATAAGCAACTACCAGCATAATATCAGGATTAAATACCTTTATTCTTACGACAGATTTCTCATCATTGATATTCTCCGGTTGAAAAACTTCTACTCCTTTATTAAAAGCTATTTTTTTTATTGGGGTAGGTAATATTTTTTTACCACGCCCTTGGGGACGGTCCGGTTGGGTAATGACCATTATTTTATTTTCTCGGAGGTCAATCAAATTCTCTAAAACCATCCCTCCGAAATCCGCAGATCCCATAAAAATAATTTTAAGCATCATATCACTCTTATTTTCTTTTTTTTAATTTATTTAACAATACCTGTCTTTCTGTCTTTCCTATTCTATCAATAAATAAAATCCCATCCAGATGATCAATTTCATGTTGAAGTGCACGGGCAATCAAACCCTCTTTGGTTATCTCAGTCGGATCTCCATTTTCGTCCAGTGCCTTAACTGTTACTTTTGCTGAACGTTTAACCTGACTGTAGATTCCAGGAATACTTAAGCATCCCTCTTCTTCCAGAAGTTCTCCTTCGCTTTTAATCAATATAGGATTGATCAAGGCAATCAATCCCTCTTCTTCTCCGTCAATAACAATTATTCTTTTTGCTACCCCCACTTGTGGGGCAGCCAGACCCACTCCGGAATCAGTGTACATAGTTTCTGCCATATCTTTTATCAAACTCAATATTTCCGGAACAATTTCCTGAACCGGAAGCGCTTTTCCCCTTAAAACTGCTTCACCGTATTCTTTAATTTTTAATATTGCCATTTCTTTCTCCCCCCTACTTTTACCGTAATTACACTAATTGAAGAAAAATTATAGCCATTCAATGAGAGGTTTATCCTTAACTTATTGTGCAATATATTTCCTATTTATTAATTATTTTATATTTACACCATCTTTGCCGGATCAACATCAATAGTCAACCGATTTTTTTGGTTAAAATGCCTCGATAACATTTTATCATATTTTTTCTTAAATGCCTGATTAAATTTTTCCAAATCCTTCACTTTTATTAAAAGTTGTACCTTAAAGTTGTTCCTCGATTTCCATATTACCATATTGACAGCGCCCAGCAATTTAAATTTCACCGTCTCTTTGTTTTGAAGAAGAGATTGCAGATAATTGATCAAATATTCCGCTCGCTCTTGAACTACTTCCTTCATTTCTCCCAAGATGACGATCTTAATAATATGGGTGAAGGGAGGATATTCTAACTCCTTTCGTAACCCGATCTCTTTTTGATAAAAATAATTATCATCTTGCTCTCTTAAGGCTACTATACAATGATCTTCAGGATTAAAGGTTTGAATAATTACTTCTTTAGGATAATTGATATCTCTAAATGAGGATATAACCTCGTTTAGCAGCTGAAAAGTCTTTTCTCCCGAACGATAATCCGGCAAATTCAATAGGGTATCAGCTGAAATAATTCCAATTAAATCTACATTATCAAATTCCACTCCCTTTAATACCATTTGAGTACCTATTAATATATCGGTTTTTCCCTGATTAAATTCTTCCAGAATTTTCCGATAATCTTCATCTTCAATTGATGAATCCCGATCCAAACGCCTTATTTCAGCTCTGGTGAACATTTTCTTTATCTCATTTTCCAATTTTTGGGTTCCCATTCCCAAAGGCTGAATCTCGCTACTACCACATTTGTCACAAAGATTCATTACTTTAGCCCTTTTCCCACAGTTATGGCAAATGAGTTGAGCACTTTTCTGCATATCCAAATGATAAGAAAGAGAAGTGTTGCAATCGGAACATTTTACTATATGACCGCACTGGTTGCAAATCATAAAACTCGAGAATCCCCTTTTGTTTAAAAAAAGCACGACTTGTCTTTGCTGTTTTATACTTCGGGAAATGGATTGCTGAAGTTCATAGCTTATTATCTTTTTTTTTGACTTTTCCCGGGTCATATCTATTATAGTTTTTTTGAGAAGCTTCTCTCTTTCCTCCCCGGTACTGAACTCCACCTCCAAAAAATGCTTTTTCTGCACATGCCAATAAGATTCCATCGAGGGTGTTTCACTGCTCAAGAAGAAAGGAACATTCTCTAACTCGGCTCGTTTCAAGGCTACTTCTCTGGTATTATAGTGAGGAGCTCTTTCTTCTTTGTATAAACTGCTATGTTCTCGCTCCATAATAATCAATCCTAATCTATCGAAAGGTACAAATATAGACGATCTCATTCCCAGGACTACATTAACCTCGGAATTTCTTATTTTAATCCATTTCTGATATTTAGCTTTCTGGTTTATCTTCTCGTCAAAGACTGCCATATTGCCCTTATATTCATTTTCTAATAGATCTGCTAATTCCGAAAGATGAGATTCGTTAGGAGCTAATATGATAACTTGCCTTCCCTCTTTAAGAGTTTTTCGAATACAGCTTCGATAGAATTTCATTCTGCTATTAAAATCGTTTCCCCGGATAAGTACTGTTTTAAACTGTTTATCATTTATAATGTTTTCTATAACTTTCAAAATGGGTTTTTCTTTTATTTCTTCTACAGAAAATATCATTTCATGATTTAAGGCTTTTCCATTTTCGGGTACTTGAGCGGGTATCTGAGGTAAGATATCGGCAATATCGAATTTTTTAAGCCAGGCTTTGCGGGTTTTGGGAAGGGTATAATTTAAGATCCTTTCCCAAGAGCAGAGGTAATAATTAGACATCCATCTGGTTAATCTGATTATCCCGGGAGTAAGAAGGGGCTTTTTATCGATTATTTGCACGATATCTTTTATATTTTTTACATCCGTTTTAGTTAAGAATCCTACGACGCACCCTATAACCGTTTTACCCCGGAAAGAGACTATCACTCTTGATCCCAGGGATATATCATCTTTTAAATCATGAGGAATACTATAGTGAAATATTTTATCAAAATTATATTCCAGGGTGACTATTTCAGCATATTTCTTTTCACTATGCATTTTAATAAATTCGTTAATTTCATTATTCACTTTATTTTCAAAATTTCGTCCAATATTTTTTCTGCCATCTCAATTTTAGGTATAAGAGCTATTTCTCGAGTTATTCCTTTACTATTTATCACCTTGGCACTATTTTTATCCGAACCAAAACCGCTGCTGCCATTCCTTAACGATATATTATTGGCAACAATCAGATCCAATCTCTTCTCCTTTAATTTTTTAAGGGCATTGGTTTCCATATTTTCTGTTTCCGCAGCGAATCCGACTAGAATTTTATCTCCTTTTTTCTTTCCCAACTCATAGAGGATATCCGGAGTTCTTTCCAGTTCAATAATCAGTTTTTCACTTTTTTCTTTTTTGAGCTTTCCGTCAAACATTTCCCTGGGTCGGAAATCCACTACTGCTGCAGCGGAAATAATTATATCCGCCTGCGAATAATATTTAAAAACTTCTTTTCTCATCTCTTCCGCAGATTCAATTGAAATTGTGGTGATCCCTTTGGGAGCGGATAAAGAAGTTGGTCCGGTTACCAGAATAACCCTTGCCCCCCTGGCATGGGCAATCCTAGCCAAAGCAAATCCCATTTTACCGGAAGAATAGTTAGAAATAAATCTTACTTTATCTATTGCTTCCCTGGTACAGGAAGCTGTAATCAATACGGTCTTACCCTGGTAATCATTTTTTAAGGTTAGCGCATTTTCAACCCTATCTACTATCTCTTCGATATTAGCCAATCTGCCTTCCCCTATTGCACCGCAGGCTAATCTACCGTACTCTGAATCGATAAACTCGTACCCCAGGGTATTTAATTTCTCTACATTCTGTTGATATAGAGGATTGGCGAACATATTTGTATTCATGGCGGGGGCAAAGATCACTTTAGCTTTGAAAGCCATTACGGTGGTAGTTAACATATCATCAGCAATTCCATTAGCAATTTTACCCACCACATTCGCCGTAGCAGGGGCAATCAATATTAGATCAGCCCATGCAGCAAGAGAGATATGTTTTATGGCAGTCTTATCATTGGTAGAAAACAGGTTGCCAATTACCGGATTTCCGGAAAGAGTGATAAAGGTTAAAGGTTGGATAAATTTAAGGGAAGAAGCAGTCATTATTACAAAAATATCTGCCCCTTTTTTCTTTAGTAAACTCACGATCTCAGCTGCTTTATAAGCCGCTATACTTCCGGTAACCCCAAGAAGTATTTTCTTTCCTTTTAACACTTTTTTACCTCTTATAGTTAACTCTTAATCAAATAAGTCTTCAGGTTTTTCGATTTCTTCATCCTTCTCGAAAATCTCCTCGATTTCCTCGGGTTCTTGCAGGTCATCAAGCGATCCTTCTGATTCTTCAGGATCTTGAACTTCATCAGATATATCTTCGGGTTTTAGAGATTCTTCAGTTTCATTAAAGATCTGCTCAGCTTTTAAAGGCTCTTCCTTTTCTTTAAGAAATACTTTTCCTTTTTTTATTTCCTCAAGAGCGATGCTTATAGGATGTTTACACTTGGGTTTAATTAAAATTTTAGCTCCCTTGGTCAACTCTTTTGCCCTGTTCGCTACCATCATAGTTAATAGGTATTTATTATTTATCATGTTTATTTCTTACCCTTCCTCTTGTAAAAATATACTATTTTATGACTTTAAAACAAGAAATCATTTTTTATAATTTACTATTTTACACCTTTCGGCAATGACTATAGATTCTAATTTTTTTAGAGCGCTTTTAATGTTGTCATTCACTACCAAATAATTATAGTATTTTTCATATTCTATTTCAATGCGGGCATCTTTTAATCTTTTTTCCAGTGCTTTTTCGCCCTCTGTATTTCTTTTACGTAATCTATCCTCCAAATCCTTCCAGGTTGGAGGTGCTATAAAAATAAAAATTCCATCGGGAAATTTCTCTTTGACCTGCATGGCACCCTGAACATCCAATTCCAGCAGGACATCTCTCCCTTTATGTAGTTCTTCTATTAAAAATTTTATCGGTGTTCCTTTGAAATCTCCGTGAACAATAGCCCATTCTACAAAAATATTTTCCTCTATTCTTTTTTTGAATTCATCCACGGTGACAAAATAATAATCCTTGCCTTCTATTTCCTCCTTTCGAGGAGGCCGAGTATTCACCGACACCGAATATTTTAAATCAGGAAAAATATTAAACACCTTTTCTCTTAAGGTACCTTTACCTACCCCTGATGGACCGGAGATCACAAAAAGCAAGCCTTTTCTTGACGGTGTATTTTCTTCAGAGATAAAAGATGATAAACGTTTGCTATTATCAATCATGATTATAGTTTCCTATTTGGTAATATTTTCTCTTAACTTGGGGTTTTGTTCTTCGTATTCGGTAAATCTGTGGGCAATGGTTTCCGGTTGAATGGAAGATAATATTACATGATTACTATCGGTAATGATGATTGCTCTGGTTCTTCTTCCGCATGTAGCATCAACTATTTTTTTCTCTGTTCTTGCTTCATCTTTTAATCTTTTCATAGGAGCGGAATCCGGATTTAAAATAGCTATAATTCTAGTGGAATTTACAAAATTCCCAAAACCTACATTAACTAAATTGTTTAGCATATTATCCCTCTAT
>DSEL01000207.1 GCA_011056645.1 Candidatus Atribacteria bacterium | reverse complement strand
GACTGGCTCTTCTTACTCATAAATTAATAGAAATAGAAAACAGTGATGTTTTTTTTACTATAGTAAAAATGGCTGACCGACTATATATAGTCGGAAGAAGCAGAACAAATTCTGTAGACGTAGATGAAGTTTTAAAAGAATTAGGAGGAGGAGGTCACTTTCAAGCAGCCTCAGCAGTAGTAAAAGATTTGTCGCTTGATGAGTTAGAAGAAAAAATTGTCCAGATATTGGAAGAAAAAGTAAGAGTGGGAATTGTGGCAAAAGATATTATGTCTTCACCGGTTAAGACGGTTAATGCCTCCACTTCTATCGAAGAGACGAAAAAAATATTATTAAGGTATGGACATAACGGGATTCCGATTGTAGAAGAGGGGGATCTTAGGGGAATTATCACTATGCAAGAAGTCAATCGGGCTAAACAGCACGGATTTGGAAAAGAGCTGGTAAGTAAATATATGTCCGACCAGGTAGTTACCGTAAAGTTAAAGACCCCTTTAACCGAAATTCAAGAATTAATGATCAATTACGATATCGGAAGAGTATTGGTGGTGAACCAAGAAGATAAATTGGCGGGGATTATCACCAGAACCGATTTAATACGAAATTTATATGGAGAGAGTTATATTCCTAAAAGATCTTTTTCAACTTATGTCGAAACTAACAGCAAGATAGAGAGAAAAAAGCAAATAGAACTGATAGAGAAGGTAGTTCCCGAAAGAGTTAAAGATATTTTAGCTAAAATTGGAGCAATTGGCGATAGAATGAATTTTCCAGCTTTTATAGTAGGTGGAGTTGTAAGAGACCTCTTTTTAGGAATTAAGAATTATGATCTCGATATTGTAATTGAAGGAGAAGGAATAACATTTGCTCAAGAGCTAAGCAGAGACTTGGGAGGGCGAATTAAAAGCCACGAAAAATTTGGTACCGCAGTAGTAATTTTAGCGGATGGTTTTAAAATAGACGTCGCAACTGCTCGAAGAGAATTTTATGAATATCCAGCTGCTTTTCCAAAAGTCGAGCTTAGTTCAATTAGAAAAGATTTATATCGAAGAGATTTTACTATAAATGCAATGGCTATCCAGCTAAACCAAAAGTATTTTGGAAAGTTAGTCGATTTTTTTGGCGGTCAGAGGGATTTATATAAAGGTATAATCAGGGTTTTATATAATTTGAGTTTTGTGGAAGATCCAGCACGTATTATACGAGCAATAAGATTTGAACAAAGATATAATTTTAAAATGGATAGAACAACCGAGGATTTTCTAAAAAAAGCTATTGCTGATAAACTTCTTTCCAGGTTAAGAAGGAAAAGGATCACCGAGGAACTAATTCTAATATTAAAAGAAGAAAACCCCTTAAAATCCTTAAAAAGATTGGAAGAACTTGGTGCGCTGAAGTATATTCTTCCGGAACTTGAATTAAATGAAGAAACCATTGAAAGATTAAAGAAGGTAAAAGATAATTATAATTACTGGGTATGCAATCTTTCCGATGAAAAAATAGAAGTATGGATTATATATTTTTGCAGTTTAATTAGAAGTCTAAAAAAACGTCAAATACGGAGAATTTTTAATAAGCTAATAATTAAGCGAAAGTCCATAGACAAGATAACTTCTTGTTACTTAAATTTAGACCGAATCATAAAAATACTATCATCAAATAATAAAATATTACCCAGCACAATTTACCTAAAATTAAAAGATTTAGCTAACGAAGTCTTATTTTTGGTTATGTTGGAAAATGATACCGATATTACCAAAGAAAGAATATACAATTATCTTAATAAATATAAAAGAGAAATTTTATATATTTCAGGAAGGGAATTACAAGAACTTCAGATAAAACCCGGTCCGGTTTATTCGAAAATTTTAAATAGATTACTTTGTGCGCAGTTAGATGGAGAGGTAAAAAATAAAAGAGATGAAATTAGATTGGTAAAAAATATTATAAAAGAAAGGAAAAATATATAGAAAAATGTTGGACAATATATTCGAAATTGTCTGGAGTATACCAGCGGTGTTAATCGCCATAACTTTTCATGAATATTGTCATGGAATGATGGCTTACAAAATGGGTGATCCGACTGCGGCTGAAGCGGGAAGGCTTACTTTGAATCCTCTAGCTCATCTTGATCCTATAGGAACTTTGATGTTGATTTTATTTCGATTTGGGTGGGCAAAACCAGTTCCGGTAAATTTTAATAGATTGAATCACCCCAAAAGAGACATGATATATGTTTCATTAGCTGGACCTGTTGTCAATGTGATCATTGCAGTAATATTTGCCTTAATTTTGAGATTAAGTTATTATCTCATCGGACAGACTAATATAACCCAAAACAGTTCTTTTTTTAATCTATTAGTAACCCTGCTACGAGGTTGGGTAATATTCCTACAGACCGGCGTGATAATAAATTTAGCGCTATCCATATTTAATTTAATTCCTGTTCCACCTTTAGATGGTTCTAAGATATTGTTAGGCCTTTTACCAAATCCTTATGCTTATAAATTCTACAAGTTAGAATCTTATGGTCCAATTATTTTGTTAATTCTGGTATTAAGCGGTATAATTGGAAAAGTGCTATTTCCTATTGTATTTTTTCTATTTCGTTTCTTGGTTTAGAGTAGATATTTTTAAAAAAGTATCTTATAATTATAAAAATTAAGTTAAAATTATTGCATCGAGCGAAAAGTAACACAAAATATTTAAAAAATTTTATAGACCAGTGATTAAACCTAACAGTTGGTCAGTCGGTGATTTTACGATTTAAGAAATAAGCTATTTTAATAATGAAATGTAGAGAGGAGCAATATAATGGCAGGAATAATTTTTAGCGGAATGCGGCCTACCGGAAAATTGCACTTGGGAAACTACCTGGGAGCTTTGGAAAATTGGGTAAAACTTCAGGAAAAATACCAGTGTTTTTTTGGAGTCGTAGATTTACATGCGCTAACTACCGGTTACGATAAAACGAAAGACTTAAATGAAAATATCAAAGAAATGCTTATTGATTGGTTTAGTGCAGGAATTAACCCCGAGAGAAGTACTGTATTAATTCAATCTTATGTCCCGGAACATGCGGAATTGCATTTGCTTTTTTCCATGATTACTCCTATGCCCTGGTTGGAGAGAAATCCAGTTTTAAAAGAACAGGTACGGGATTTAGGATTAAAAGATAATATCAGTTACGGTCTCCTGGGATATCCGGTTCTAATGGCTTCAGATATATTGATCTATAAAGCGAATGCTGTGCCGGTAGGAGAAGACCAAGTGCACCATGTGGAATTAACTCGAGAGATAGCCCGTAGGTTTAATAATCTTTACAAAAATATATTTCCCTTACCCCAGGTGAAATTGACCAGGATTCCTCGGGTACCGGGTACTGATGGAAAGAGAATGAGCAAAACTCTGGGAAATACTATTTCTATATCCGATTCACCGGAAAAAATAGGAGAAAAAGTGAAGACAATGATCACTGATACTCAAAAAATAAGACTAAATGATCCCGGTCATCCGGATATTTGTGTGGTGTTTACCTACCAAGAAATCTTTAATTCGAATCAATCTAAAGAAATATTTTCTGGGTGTGAATCAGGAAAATTAGGGTGTGTAGAATGCAAACAAAAATTAGCCCAAGCGTTAATAGATAAATTTGGCGAATTCAGGGAAAAAAGAAAATATTATGAGAAAAATCCTAAAATAATTAGAGAAATAGTCATTGAGGGGAGCAAAAAGGCTAGACAGGTGGCTAAACAAACCCTTAATGAAGCAAAAAAGGCCATGAATTTAATCCATGAATAATGAAATAATAGATTTTAAAATAAAGACCGATGATTTAGATGATTCTATTG
>DSEL01000206.1 GCA_011056645.1 Candidatus Atribacteria bacterium | reverse complement strand
CCTAAGGAAAGACCTTTTGCGTCTGAATGGTAGGCATATCTGCCGTCAACATTTTCATAATTTTCTGATACAATAACTGGTTTATGTCTTAAAGTAGTCGGTATTTTCATTGTATTACCTCCTGAAATTATTACAAAATTACTAAATTACTAAACTACTAACAAAATTATAATCAATTTTACTTGTTCTGTCAATATAGACTGAAAATAGACGGTCAATTTGTTATTATTGACAGTTATTCTCATTTAAGTTATCCTTTATTTATGGTCAGAGTATAAATAATCAACTATAAAAATGTCTTATGGTCTACCACTTCTCATTTCCACCTTCCCTTAGAAATTCCTCTGGAAAAGCTTAACGAGAAGATTAAGAGGAAAGTTATTTAATGATAGCGCCTTAAAGGATTTAATTAGAAGGATTTAAGAAGGGTGTTCAGAATAAAAAAGATTTATCCCCTATATTTTATTTAACTATAGCGTTCAAAAGGAGGATTTTATGTATATCGAACAATTTCATGTACCAAAAATTGCCCATAGCTCTTATCTTTTAGGTGGAAAAGAAAATTGTGCTATTGTTGACCCTCGACGTGATGTCAATGTCTATATTGAGGGAGCAAAAAGAATGGGTTTTAAAATTACCCATATTTTAGAGACTCATCTACACGCTGATTTTGTTTCAGGTCACCTTGATCTGGCGGAAAAAACCGGGGCAAAAATTTATATCCCTGCTTCAGCC
Source organism: Candidatus Atribacteria bacterium (assembly GCA_011056645.1). NCBI lineage: Bacteria > Pseudomonadati > Atribacterota > Candidatus Phoenicimicrobiia > Candidatus Pheonicimicrobiales > Candidatus Phoenicimicrobiaceae > Candidatus Sediminicultor > Candidatus Sediminicultor quartus. Next base: position 2,222 of record DSEL01000206.1, on the reverse strand, counting down.
AATGGTCAATTTAAACACCAGCCTTTGCAAGAAGGAGATGAATTTAAGATTGATGATGTGGTTATCCGGGTGATTGAGACACCAGGTCATACACCGGAACACCTTTCTTATGTTGTGGCAGATGAATCAAGAGGAAAGGAAGCGGTAGTCGTTTTCTGTGGCGATACCCTGTTTGTGGGAGATGTAGGCAGACCCGATCTTTTCCCGGAGAAGGTAAAAGAATTGGCTTCCCAATTATTTGTCAGTCTTAAAAAATTAAAGGAATTGCCGGTTTTTTGTGAAATTCTGCCAGCACACGGAGCAGGCTCCCTCTGCGGACGAGCTATGGGTGCTAAACGAACAAGTACCATCGGATATGAGAAGATATATAATAAAGCATTACAGATTAACTCAGAAGAAGAGTTTAGTGATTCTCTGACCCATGAAATGCCTCCGGTACCCGATCATTTCGGTCGATGCAGCGATATTAATCGAAAAGGCCCTAAATTAGTTCGTAACTTGGATAAAATTAATTCTTTAAAACCTTTGAAGTTCGCTGAATTAGCCGAATCAAGGGATTATGCGATACTCGATTGCCGCAGCTATGATGCCTTTGGAGGCCAGCATATTATCGGTTCATACGGAATTGATTTTGATGGTAATTTCCCGACTTTCGCCGGATGGGTCATACCTCCGGAGAAAAAAATTATTTTGGTAACACCTTCTCGAGTTGATGGGGAAGAAGTAGCGATATGGTTAAGAAGAGTTGGTCTGGATAATGTGGTGGGATTTCTGGAAGGTGGACTGTTTGAGTGGGCAAAACATGGTCTTCCCACTCAATATATTTATCAGATTTCTGCTATGGAATTAGAACATATTCGAAATAACCAAGCCATTCATATTTTGGATGTTCGTGCTCCTTATGAATTTAAGGAATATCATATTGAAGGAGCAATCAATATTTCTGCGCCTGATCTCAGGGAAAGTTATAAAGAACTTGATAAAGAGAAGGAATATTATGTCATCTGTAGCACCGGTCATCGTTCGAGTCTGGCCATATCAATATTGCTGCAAAAAGGTTTTTATCGTCTGATTAATGTAGCCGGTGGAATGACGGGTGTAAGGAAGTTTACTGAAAATCGGTAGATGATAAAAAAATCGGGAAGTTTGCCTTATCGAGGTAAATTGCACCGAAAATAATCATAATAAAGGGGAGGGAGAAATTTAAAATGGATTTTCTTTCTTTAAAATTATGGTCACCTTATTGGGTGGGAGCAGGAATAGGGGTACTAAGCTGGTTTACTTTTTTGCTTTCCGATAAACCAATCGGTTGTTCAACTGCTTTTACCCGGACCAGTGGCATGATTGAACAAGCTCTGACCGGCAGGTCTGTCGATCAACAACTCTATTACCAGCAATTTCCTGCTAAAATTGACTGGGAGTGGATGTTTGTTTTGGGGATAATTATTGGTTCGTTTTGTTCAGCTACCCTTTCCGGAGAGTTCCAGCTAAAGTGGCTTCCATCCATATGGATAGCCAGGTTCGGACTTCAGGTATTTCCTCGAATACTTACTGCTTTCCTGGGTGGTATTCTTATGGGAATTGGAGCGAGATGGGCTGGTGGTTGTACCAGTGGTCACGGTATTAGTGGTACCCTTCAACTGGCAGTAAGCAGCTGGATTGCTGTTATTTTCTTTTTTGCCAGTGGTATATTCGCTGCCTACTTGATCTATTAGGGAATAGGAGGTTAGAGGTGCTAAAAAAATTACATTTAAAAAAACAGACTCAGCTTATTCTTGGTTTGGTTATGGGAATTATTTTTGGTTTCCTTCTGCAGAAGGGAGGGGCAGGAAAATATGATATTATCCTGGGGCAGCTGCTTCTAAAAGATTTTACCGTCATTAAAATTATGCTATCTGCCGTGGTTATCGGAATGATCGGTATTTATATTCTGAAGGGGTTAGGCTTGGTCCAACTTCATCCTAAACCGGGTTCAATGGGTATGACCGTTATTGGTGGGTTGATATTTGGTGTGGGTTTTGCGGTACTCGGTTATTGTCCAGGAACCATATCTGCGGCGATTGGCCAGGGTAATCTGGATGCCTTATTCGGTGGTCTAATCGGGATTTTAGTTGGTTCAGGAATTTTTGCTCATCTTTATCCCAGTTTGCAGGGTGTTTTAAAAAAAGGATGGTTTGGTAACATCACCATTCCTGAGTATTTTAAGGTGAATCCCTGGATGG
>DSEL01000205.1 GCA_011056645.1 Candidatus Atribacteria bacterium | reverse complement strand
GTGAAAACCATATCTTCTTATCCTATATTTTTCATACCATTGATAGGGTATAGCATAATTATAAACATAGTCGGGCATGGTCTGGTGCCAGGCAGTATCCATGATAGCCATATGAGGAATATCAGGTAATAATTCCATAGCTGCCTCAATACCCATAATATTTGGAGGATTGTGTAGAGGGGCAAGGTCGGCAAGTTCTTTAAATGTTTTGATTACTTCTTGATTAATGATAACTGATTTGGAAAATTTCTCACCGCCGTGTACTACTCTATGACCGATAGCAGAAATATCTGATAAATTCTTTATGGCACCATATTCCGGATGTATAAGGCTGTCTACAATTAATTTGATGGCTTCTTTATGAGTAGGACAATCATGTTTAATGGTAACTTTTTCTTTATGATTAACCTCATGAACACAGAAAGAATCTCCTATGGTAACTCGCTCTACTATACCCTTGGCAATTATTTCTTGGTTTTCCCAATTATAAAGTTTATATTTTACTGAGGAACTACCGCAGTTCAATGATAAGATGATCATTGCTATTTCCTCCCCATCTTTTGTTTTTATTTTAACTTGCTAATTCGTTTCTAAAAATTTAGTTTAACTTGTTGACCAATTCCCCAATTCTCCCATTAAATTAGTCGATAATGAATAGGGTCAATATTTAGTTCAAAATATAATAAATCTTCGATTAACATATGCAGCTTAAAAATTAAAACTTTATTTACTGACGGCTAATGTTTATACCTCTCCTGCTTGTAATACGGTAATTGCTACCACATTGACTATATCTTCTGCACTACAACCACGAGAGAGATCATTAACCGGTTTTCTCATCCCCTGAGAAACTGGTCCTATAGCCTCTGCTTTGGCTAATCTTTCTGTTAATTTATAGGCAATATTTCCAGAATTTAGATCGGGAAATATCAGGACATTAGCTTTTCCGGCGATTTTACTGTTGGGAGCTTTTCGCTCTCCGATTGAGGGAATTAACGCGGCATCAGCCTGAAGCTCTCCATCAATAAGTAGATCCGGTTTCTTTTTTTGGGCAATTTTAGTTGCTTCTGTTACTTTATCAACTAAAGGATGTTTGGCACTCCCTTTGGTTGAAAAAGACAACATAGCTACTTTAGGTTCAAAACCAACTAGTGCTTTTCCTGTGGCAGCACTGGCGATAGCAACATCGGCAAGCTGTTCGGCATTAGGTTCCGGATTTAAAGCACAATCAGCGAAAACAATGATTCCATTTTCTCCATAAGAGCAATCGGGTACCACCATTACAAAAGAACTGGATACAATATTTATACCAGGGGCAGTTTTAATAGTCTGCAGAGCAGGCCTAAAAACATCTCCCGTGGCATTTATAGATCCAGCAACCAATCCATCTGCATCATCATGATAAACCATTAATGCACCGAAATAAAGAGGATCTTCCATTAATTTATAGGCTTCATCTATTTTTATCCCTTTATTTTTACGAAGTTGATAATAAGATTCAGCATATTCTTTTAGTTTATCAGACTCTTTTGGTAAAATAACTTTAATTTTTGACGATAATTCAATTCCCAATTCTTTCGCAATAGATTTAATATTTTTTTCTCTTCCTAAAAGTATTAAGTCGGCGAAACCCTCCTTAATAATAGTTTCTGCCGCCTTAATCATCCTCGGTTCTTCCCCTTCGGGAAGTACAATAATTTTAGGATTTTTTTTTGCTTTTTCGCGAATAAGTTGTGATAACTTCATTTATCCTCTCCTTTTTATAATATTTTTTCTATATTTTTTCTCTGCCATTTTTCTCCATTTTTTGGCAAAATAAAATACGATATATAAATTTATTGACAGTTTACTTGATAACTCAGTCTAATATACTAATAAATAATTTATTCATCGAT
>DSEL01000204.1 GCA_011056645.1 Candidatus Atribacteria bacterium | reverse complement strand
TAGTAATATAGTAATATAATAATATAGTGTTAGTTATACACAGATAAAAAACTCGTCATAGTTTTACCAAGGTCGATAATAGACAGAAAGAGGAGAGAATCAATAAATGAAAGAAGGTGAAAAATAAAGAAAGAATGCTCTTAATTTAAAATAAAGAATATTTTTTAAGTTGTTTTAAAGTAAATTTTTTCAAGCTCAAAAACAATGTAACCAGAAAAAGTTAAATAATTTCTTTTGACTGAAGTAAGTTAAGAATAATAACCAAAAACTTTTGGAGGATTGAAATGAAAAAAAGAATATTTTTATTAATTTTGCTAATCTCAATTTTATTAATGTTTACAACCATGATTGCCTTAGCTGACATTAATTGGCGTCAATTTGAAGGAGTGGAAATTCGCTTATTAATGAATAAACACCCCTTTACTACATTTATAGAACCAAAAATTCCTGAATTTGAAGAAAAAACCGGAATTAAGGTAATTATGGAAGTTTTCCCGGAAGATCAATTCCGCGATAAACGTCTTATTGAGTTAAATGCGGGAGGAAAAGTTGATGGCTACATGATTATGCCGGGACAAGCCAAACTACACTATTGGAAAGCAGGATGGTTGGCTCCTCTTGAAGGATATATGACTGATCCAGATCTAACAAATATACAAGAGTGGGATTTGGGAGATTTTTTTGCAGGCCCGATGAAAGGTGCCAGAATAGAAGGACACCAGATCGGAGTAGTTATAAATGCTGAAGCCTCTTTGCTCTCATATCGTAAAGATCTATTTAAACAGTTTAATATAAAAGTTCCTGAGACAATGGCAGAATTAGAAGAAACTGCAAAATTTTTCCACAAGAAAATTGTAGATGGAAAAGAAATGATAGGAATTACGCTGAGAGGCAAAGATGCTGCCGCTACTTCTCAATTTGTAGATTTTCTCTATAGCTTTGGTGGCTCATGGACTGACGAAAAAGGAAATGCTAATATTGCCTCACCTGAAAGCGTAGAAGCCTTTAAATTCTACGGTAAGCTACTTAGAGAATATGGACCAAAAGGACCAACTATGTACCACTGGGCAGAGAGTACATCTACTTTTATGGATGGCACTGCTGCCATGATATTTGATGCTAATGTATTTAAGTCTCTTTACGAAAATCCACAAGAATCAAAAGTTGTGGGTAAAGTAGGTTATGCGACTATTCCGGCCGGGTCAGCAGGTAAACTTCCCCATGTTTCTAACTGGAGCCTTGCAGTTTCCGGAACAGCCACACCCGAATGTCAGAAAGCAACTTGGCTCTTTGTCCAATGGGCAACTAATAAAGAAAATGAACTGGGTGCTCTTCTATCTGGTGTACCAGCAGGACGTGAATCAGCTTGGACCGATCCAAAATTTGTTTCTACTGATAATACTCCGGATTGGACGGCAAGCTCTCTGAAATCCTTTGCCATTGGACAACCTCAATGGAATCCGCCTGTTTTAAATGTTTCTGAGATTCGAGATATCGTTGGAAAGGTAATTGTTGATAGCATCGAAGGTAAAGATGTAGCGGATTCTGCTAAAAAAGCTGCTGAATTAATGAATAAAACGATGGAACAATAGTCGAAATAAAAGAGTAGATATAAAATACACTAGAAAATAAAAAATTGTAAAATAAACTAAGAGGGCAGGTTTATAAGCCTGCCCTCTTGCATAAAAAAAGAGCGTTTACATTTATGAAGAAATTAAAAGAAAAGTTTATTAATTTTTTAGACAATCATATTTCTATTGCTTTTCCTGCTCCTGCGATGATCACTTTGTTTATCGTGGTCATTTTTCCTATTATCTATAATATTTATATGTCTTTTAGTAAATGGAAAATCGGGTTAGGTTCCCCAAAGTTTATAGGTCTACAAAATTATTTCGACGCTTTTTCTGACCCCCGCTTTTGGAACGGCCTAAAAGTGATGTTTTTCTTTAGCGGCCTATCTTTATCTTTGGAGATAGTCTTAGGATTACTTATCGCTGTATATTTTAATAAAGAATTTAAGGGAAGTAATTTCGTACAAACTATTTATATATTTCCCTTTGCGGCTACACCTGTAGCCATTGCCTTGATCTGGCGCATTATGTTAAATCCACAAATAGGCGTATTAAACTATTTCTTAAGTCTCGTTGGTCTTCCTGGAAGTCTCTGGATTAGTGATGCAAGAACGGTTATTATTTCTTTAGTGATGGTGGATGTATGGAAATGGACTCCCATGATTACCCTTATTGTTCTGGCAGGCTTAAAATCCCTCCCCAAAGACCCTTATGAAGCAGCTATTATTGATGGGGCAAATGCTTTCCATGTTTTTTCTTATATTACTCTCCCCTTGATACGGCCGGTACTTATTACTGCTCTGACTTTGAGGTCTCTTGATAATCTGAAAGAATTTGACATTATTTATACTATTACTCAAGGTGGTCCTGGTATCGCTTCGGAAACACTTTATCTTTATTCTTATAAAACGGCTTTTAGTTTTTTTAAAGCAGGTTATGGTTCAACATTGATCATCATTGTATTTTTACTAGTATTATTATTTAATGTAGTGATGAATAAAATACGTTATAGAACGG
>DSEL01000203.1 GCA_011056645.1 Candidatus Atribacteria bacterium | reverse complement strand
TTGATCAGAAAGGAATTGATATTCTTAAGAAAAAAGCCGATATTTTCTATATAGAAAAGTATGATGAGGAAAGAATTACCAGTGCTTTATTTGGAAAAGATGCAGTCATTAAGAGAGACCGCGGATTTATCACTAAAAAAATGCTAGAACAATGCCCCACGGTAAAAGCTATTGGTAGACATGGAGTAGGTTTAGACAAGATCGATGTAAAAGGTGCAGAAGAATTAGGAGTCTATGTTGTGAATACTCCTTATGCGAATTATGAAGCAGTAGCGGAACATAATATTGGACTAATGTTGGACATAGCAAAACCTATAACAAAAGTTGATCAAGCATTGAGAGAGGGTAAATGGGATTATGGTCATTACCTTGTTGGACAGGAATTATCCGGAAAAAAAGTGGGGATAATCGGTTTGGGGAAGATAGGTTATAGAACTGCAGAAATTTGTAAAAAAGGATTTAATATGGAAGTTTCTTATTTTAGTAGAACAAGAAAGAAAATAGCTGAAAAAGAATTAGCCATTAAGTTTGGAACAGTAGAAGAAATTTGTGAGAGTAGCGATTTTGTTATATTATCTTTACCGCTAAATAAGGATACTGAAAATTTTTTTAATAAGAAAAAATTTGATTTAATGAAAAAAACCGCTTATTTTATTAACACTTCAAGAGGTCCAATTGTAGATGAAGGGGATCTGATTAACGCCCTAAGAGAAAATAAAATAGCTGGAGCAGGCATTGATGTTTTTATCGATGAACCTCCAATCAAAGATAATCCTTTATTTAAATTAGATCATGTTGTCGTTACCCCCCATTCGGCCGGAAATACTAAAGATGCTATGGTTAAAATGGCACTGGTTGCAGAAGATATTATTCGAATTTTGGAAGGTAAAAAGCCAAAATACCCAGCTAACAATCCAAAAAAATATCAGTTTAGGAAATGCGGGAGGAATTAAAAATGAGGAAGAATAAACTTAGAGAATTAATAAGAGCCAGTAAGGCAACTATTGGTACTCGTCTTCTAAGTGTATGGCCGGGGATGGTTGAAATTATAGGTCATATCGGGATATTCGATTATGTAGAGTTTTTGGGAGAATATTCGCCTTGGAGCATTCATGATTTAGAAAATTTTGGAAGAGCAGTTGAGCTTTTTGATATGTCCTCCATGATTAAAGTAGATCAAAATAATAGGGCATTTATTGCCCAGAGAGCCTTAGGTTCGGGGATACAAAATATTCTTTTTGCTGATATTAGAACTATGGAAGATGCTAAAGAATGTGTGGGTATTGTAAGAGCAGAAACCCCTCAAACTAAAGGGGTTAATGGAGCAGCTAATCGTAGGAATGTTGGATATTATGTTGAAGCTGGTTCTCAAGAATATGTGAAGGCGATGGATGAAGCTGTAGTAGCTTTAATGATTGAAAAAAAAGAGGCCGTTGATAATTTAGAAGAGATTCTCTCAATAGATGGTATAGATATGGTACAATTTGGATCCGGTGATTATTCTTTAAGTTTAGGATATCCAGGGCAGCGTAATCACCCAAAAGTAAAAGAGGCAGAGTTAAAAACCATTAAAACAGCATTAGAGAAGGGAATCCGCCCCCGCGTAGAAATAGGTTCCATCAATTATAAGATAGAA
>DSEL01000202.1 GCA_011056645.1 Candidatus Atribacteria bacterium | reverse complement strand
TAGATGTACAAGTAATTGAAGATATTAGCTCTGATTTGATAAAAGAACTTTGCAAGAAAGTGCTTGCAAAGTTTAATCAAAGCAATGCCTCTAAAAAGTTACTTGATTTTGCTGGCAAATTAAACCCGAGAATTCTAATATTGCGTGATATCCGCCATCATGGAACGATATTGGGTTTTTCAGCTTTTCATTGGGTTCGTTCAAGCATTCTTTTCCAGGAGTTCAAGGATAACCTAGTATCCGAATACGTTCGGGAGAATGCAGTTGGCCGTACAATAGTTATTGATGGTATTTTTACCATCAGCGATACGGAAAATAGATCAGGACTGGAAAACCTTGAGCAGGTTGTTCTTACCGAAACTCTCTCTTTTTGTATCGAGAAAGATTACAGCTATGCGGTATTCAGGAATATATTAAATGATTATAGTTTAATTTCCTTAAAAGAGAATCTGGAACTCATGGGGTTTTACCGTCTACCTTTTAGCGACAAAGATAATCCTGTATTTGTAGTGGATATGAGTAAACCTTGTATAATCAATTTAGATACTGAGTCAATTATAAAAGAACCATTCTATGGAAGTTTATCCATCAAAAAATCAATTTTACGATCTCGTAAACGATTATTAAAATCATTTACCACTTTTTTCCCCGGGAATGTAGTTTTACCATTTAATATAGATTTAATCAATCAAACCATTGTGAAGGAAATTTGTAAGATAAATGATGTCTCAACTGCACCGTTAATTCCCCGTATTTTAGGAAAGTCAATGTGTGTGCCTTTTGGAAAGATACTGCATAAGATGGTAGTACCCAATACGGTAACTAAATCTCTTCACACCGAAAAAATATTTACTCCTAACGTGAAAAGCTTTGAAATTGATGCCTTTCCCCATTATATGAGTTTGGAAAATCAGGTAAAAATAATTCGTTCATTTGATATGCCGGTAATTCTTATTGACGACTATTTACACAAGGGTTATCGAATAAAAACCTTAGAACCTCTATTTAACAAATATGATATTAAAGTAAAAAAAATAATTGTGGGGGCACTGTCCGGCAGTGGAAAAGAGATAGCTAATATATTAAATAGAGATGTTGATTGCGCTCATTTTATTCCTAATCTTAGATTATGGTTTAATGAGAGTGAATTGTATCCTTTTATTGGAGGAGATGCATTAAGGAGAAAAATAAGGACTCAAGGGAATTTAGTCAGATCCATTAATCAAATACTACCTTATACTTTCCCTTCCTTTATTAAAGATGTTTCGGCAAAAATCATTTATAGTTTTTCCGAAATTTGTATTGAAAATGCTTTGATTATATTGGAAGCTCTGGAAAATGAATACCAGATTATCCAACAAAGAAAATTAACTCTTGACCATTTGGGAGAGGTAATTATTTATCCTCGATATCCCGATCAGGGAGAAGATATGGACTATAAATTAAGCCATAGCCCTTCTCATTATTTAGAGAATAGTCTCGAACTTTTACGACGAACAAAGGGAATAGCAGACCGGTAAATATAAGATAGAGAGTCGTACCTAGAATCTCGTTTTGGATTTGTTATTTACTTATCTGGTTAGTTGGTTAAGGCAAGATAAAGGTAATTTAATTTCCTCTCCCTCGAGGAGGGATTAGGATTAGGGGAAAAAATAAAGATGTATTTTTATAAATTAAAAAATAAAATAATTATTTCCCAATCGAGATATAGTGGATTGAATAGAATATCCGAAAATGAAGCCCAAGAATGCAAGGAAATAATTTACGCACTAAACCGGATAAGCCCTTCAAAATCCAGAAGGTATTTTAGTATTACCGATCCTTCCCTAATCTTTTTAAAAGGAGAAGGGATTAACCTGCTACAAAAACCTAAACAGGTTGATTATGATCTACCCCTGTGGTTGAAAGAAAAAATAAATAAGAAAAAAGTAAGTTCCATTAATACCGCATATCCTTACTGGCAGAAAATGTTAACTTATAAACTCCCTTCTCGTTGGAAAGTCAATATTGTAGGATTGGGTGATGTAGGAGGAACTCTCCTTGCCAGTTTGCGATTACTGGGTGGAAGCCGCATTGAATCTGTCGGTATATATGATACTAATATAAACTCGATGAAAAGATGGGAATTAGAAGCAAATCAGATATTTTATCCTTTTTCTGCTGGGAAATTTCCCGAGGTTTACTTCATAAGAGAAGAGAATTTTTTTGATTGTGACATGTTCGTCTTTTGTGCAACAGTAGGAGTTCCTTCTTTGGGTGAAGAACAGGAAGATGTAAGAATGAAGCAGTTCAAAGGAAATTCTAAAATAATCTCTAATTATGCTCAAGAAGCCCGGAAAAAAGCCTTTAAGGGAATATTTGCAATTATATCGGATCCAGTAGATCTCTTATGTAAAGATGTTTTTTTAACAAGCAATAAAAATACAAGAGGAGAGTTTGATTTTAAAGGATTAGCAGCAGAGCAGATAAGAGGATATGGATTGGGAGTTATGCATGCCCGGGCAGTTTATTATTCAAAACAAACTACTAAAACTGCAAAATACAATCAAGCAGGCAGAATTTTTGGCCCACATGGTCATGGTTTAATCATTGCCAACAGCTTAAAAAAATATGATGAAGATCTTTCGGAAAAACTGATTAATCAGACCCTAAAAGCAAATTTAGAAATAAGAAAAACCGGTTTTAAGCCTTATATTGCCCCGGCTTTATCTTCAGGAAGTTTTCCTCTCATTGCCACTATGAGTGGAAAGTGGCATTATAGTGCATCCTTTATGGGTGGAGTATTTTGGGGAGCGAAAAATAGATTAATCGCATCAGGAACTGAGATTGAAAGAATAAATATTCCTCCTAATTTATTAGAGAAAATTAAAAAAAGCTATATGGATTTGGGTAATATCTTGTAAGCAATATCGAGGTAAAGTAAATTATTTTATGAATAACCTTTATTTGATCGTCCCAGGAAAAATATCGGATAATTTTAATGAGATTATTAAGAAAGCTACTGAAAATTGCTTCTTAATTACTATAAAAGATCTGGAGGATTTTCCTCCTGATTTACGTTATAAGAAAATTATATTTGCTCTTGAGTTAGATCAATGTGGATTTAATATCCCTTTCTATGAAATGCTTTTAAAGTTGAAAGCAAGGGGAAATGATTCTCTTTTAGGTTCAAAGGCTGTAATTATTATTCAAAGCTCGAGTGAGTTATTTACCAAGAGTGCTGCTCAAGAGATAATTTTTTTAACTAATCAAATGGGATGCAGGTTTCCCGGTCATTCCATAGTAGAGGCTACCCGCAAACTTAATAATTTTCTTACCTGGCAAAAAACATCTAGCCTAAATCTTATGGAGATTTACCGGAAGCAAGCCCAACAGGTAGTGAAAAAATTATCTGAAGAAAAATTAAAATTAATAAATAAGCCGAAGATATTAGTACTACATTCCAGTTTGTTTAAAACATCTAATACTCTTATGCTTTGGAAAATGGTTAGAGAATATCTCCGGGAAGAAGCTATCCGAGAACTCCATGTAGAAAATGGAACAGTAATAGACTGTCGGGGGTGTTCTTATAAAACCTGTATTCATTATAGTGAAGAAAAAAGTTGTTTCTACGGGGGGATTATGGTAAAAGAAATTTTTCCCGCGATAGAAGAGGCTGATTGCATAATCTGGCTATGTCCCAATTATAATGATGCTATATCAGCAAAGCTAATGGCAGTAATTAATCGAATGACGGTGCTTTACAAAAGGATAAAATTTGGAGATAAAACATTATTTTCTATCGTAGTTTCAGGAAATTCAGGGAGCGATTGTGTAGCCAAACAGCTAATAGGTGCTTTAAATATTAACAAAGGATTCAGATTGCCTCCTTACTTTACTTTAACTGCTACCGCTAATGACCCAGGTTCAATAACGAAGGTACCGGGGATAGATAAAAAAGCTAAAGAATTTGCAGAAAACATAAAAAATGAAATTAAAAAATAAAATAAAGAGAAATAATTGATATAATGCAGAAAAGAGACTTGAAAAACTTTTCCTTAGGCGAACTTCGGGAAGAGGTTAAAAATTTAGGAGTAGAAAAATATAGAGCTGATCAATTATTTGATTTTCTTTATAAAAAAGGAAAGGAAGACTTCACGGATATGATGACTCTTCCCAAATCCTTAACAACTCTACTTCAAAAATATTTTTATATTAGTAAAATAGGATTGAAAAAGGTTACTAAATCAAAAGACCAAACCAAAAAATACTTATTTAAGTTAGAAGACGAAAATTTAATAGAAAGCGTCCTTATATTTGCAGGCAAAAGAGTAACTGAATGTATATCCTCTCAAATTGGTTGTAAATATAACTGTTTGTTTTGTGAAAGCGGGAAGAAAGGCTTTACCCGAAATCTAACAGTTAGTGAGATTTTAAATCAGGTATTATGGGTGAAAAAAGAGATTGGAACTGATCTCAATAATATTGTATTTATGGGCATTGGTGAGCCCTTAGATAATTATGATAATGTGGTAAAAGCCATTGGTATATTGAACTCGAAAGATGCTTTTAATATTGGAGCAAGGAGAATTACTGTTTCTACCTGTGGGGTGATACCAGCAATAAAAAAGTTACAAGAACGTAATTGGCAGATAGAGTTATCAGTGTCTCTACATGCCCCGGAAAATAAATTAAGATCATACCTAATGCCGGTAAACAATATATACCCTTTACCTGATCTGATAGAAACTTGTAAGAGTTATGTGAAAAAAACAAAAAGACAGATAACTTTTGAGTACCTCTTGATTAAAGGAGTAAACGATACACTAAATGATGCAGATAAATTAGCCAGACTGATTGGTGGATTTAACTTTAAAGTAAATTTAATTTCTTTTAATCCTACACCCGATTCATTGCTGCAGGCATCCGCTATTTTTCAAGTCAAATCCTTTAAGGATGAACTGACTGCTAAAGGAATTCCAACCACCATAAGAAGATCAAAAGGCGATGATATCTCTGCTGCCTGTGGACAGTTAAAGAGTCTGCACCTAAAATAGGTTATTTGATAATTGATCATTAATTCAATATTCTCCTGCTTATTTTTTCAAACTTGTAAAATGCACCATAAAAACATTTGTTTATTATGCTTTACTCATTACACCTTACTTATTAATATTTTTTATACCAGATACCGGATGCTAATTTTTCTTGACTTTATCAACATATCTGATATACTTTTAACGAAGATAATGTTGGCTAACGGGCCCATAGCTCAGCTGGCAGAGCAACCGGCTCATAACCGGTCGGTCCCTGGTTCGAATCCAGGTGGGCCCACCAATAGATAATAGTGATTCAGTTTTAATCATAATATAAAATGAGCAGTGAAAGATCTATGAAAAAACTTAAAAATATAAAAATATCAGAATATTATAAAAGCCTTACTTCTTAGTTATAAGAAGTAAGGCTTTTTTTGTTTTAATGGACTCTACAACTATATAGAAAGGAGGAATTAGTCATTGATAGAAGAATATGCTATTCTTTTAGAGTTACAGAAATACGATATTGATATCGATGAGGAAGAAAAAAAGAAGAAAAATTTACCTTTCTTAATAGAAGGGGTTGTAAAAGAGATTGAAGAAATGAAAGATCGGTTAAATAACAGAAATATTAATTATAAGAATTTACAGATTAAATTAAAAAGAAAAGAATTGGATTTGGTCGAGAAATCCAATAAAATTAGTAAACATCAGGAAGATTTATACGGAGGGAAAATATCCGATATAAAAGAGCTTAAACAGATACAGAAAGTAATAGCTAATTATAAAGAAGAAAAAGATAGTATAGAAGAAGAACTTTTAAATCTAATGGAGGAAGCAGAAGACCTTGATAAATTAATTAGAGATATTGACCGAAATTTGAAAATAAAAGATAAAGAATTTATAAAAAGCAAAGAAGAAATAGATTTGAAAAGATCATCAATTGAAAAGAACCTGCATTCTCTAAAGGTTAAAAGGAAAGAGATATTAAGCAAAATACACAATGATCGTCTTTTAAAAGAATATGAACTTATTAGAAAAGAGAAGGGTGGGAAAGCAATTATAGAAGTTGATGGTTCTATATGCCCAGGTTGTTATCTCGATCTTCCCAGTGATGTTATTTATCAATTAGAAAAGAATCGGAAGATAGTTATCTGTCCTAACTGCAGCCGAATTCTAATTTGGAAAGGTCAAACTAATTGACTTTAAGATATTAAAATGGTACTTTAAAACTGAAAAATGAACATTTGATAAGTAGATTAGGTAATCGCGGATGAGATAGTATCTCTTCCGAGGAAAGTCCGAGCTCCACAGGGCAGAGTGCTGGGTAATCCCCAGTGAGGGCAACCTTAATGAAAGTGCTACAGAAAATACACAACTGGGCATTTAATTTTGAATACCCAGTAAAGGTGAAAAGGCAGGGTAAGAGCCTACCAGTTATTAGGTGACTAATAAGCTTAGTAAACCCCACTCGGAGCAAGACCAAATAGGAAGAATTGTGGTAGCCCGCTGAATCTTCGGGTAGGTCGCTAGAGGTGTAGGGTAACTTACATCCCAGATAGATGATTACCACTCTTATATTTCATTAATGGTTACTTGGTTAACCAGTTAAGGTTAATAAGAGGACAGAACTCGGCTTATATGATCTGCTTATCATAAATAAGAAAATAGGGACGACTTTATTTTTCCAAAAATAAAGTCGTCCCTATTTTCTTATTTATGAGTTTCTTTCCTCCTTCTTTTTTCCAAAAAAATACCAATAAATAGCGTAACTATGATAGAAAAGACGCTAAATATATGGTATTTTAAATTTTTTTAAAAAAAATTAAAATATTTTCAAAAAAAAAGAGGATTTTTCAAATGAATGTAGTATACTATATACAGGTGGAGTAAAGTGGAGTAAAGTGGAGAATAAAAATAAAGGAGATTCTATGTTTTTAGGGCAATACGAGCACTCAATCGATGAAAAGGGAAGATTGATCGTACCAGCAAAATACCGGGAATCTTTAGGAGATAATTTTATTGTCACTTTCGGTCTTGATACTTGCCTTTTTGTATATCCTTTAGAAGAGTGGACAAATTTATCTGAAAAGATGAAGTTGCTTCCCTTAGGTCAGAGAGATGCCCGAGCATTTAAAAGGATATTGTTTTCCCGGGCTACAGATTGCACAGTAGATAATCAAGGTAGAGTGGTTATTATGAAATATCTGAGGGACTATGCTCGGATCAATAAAGAAATTATGATTATTGGTGTTTTAGATAGGATAGAGATCTGGAGTAAAGATGTATGGGAAGAATATTTTGGAAAAGTTGAAAAATCATATGAGGATATTGCCGAAAGAATATACGAACAAGAAGGTTAATCTATGGTAAATTCCTTTCACACTCCTGTGTTAACAAAAGAGATCTGTAATTACTTAAACTTAAGGAAAGGAGGTGTTTATATCGATTGCACTTTAGGGGGTGGAGGACACTCCAAAGCTATTTTGGAAAGTATTTATCCCCATGGTTTATTGATCGGTATCGATCAGGACATAGAAGCAATTAAAAAAGCAAAGGAAGAATTAAAAGAATATAGCGATAAAGTAAAATTAGTTAAAGGTAATTTTAAGAATTTAGTAGGGATTCTATCAGATTTAAATATAGATAGAGTTGCGGGGATAGTCTTTGATTTAGGAGTGTCCTTCCACCAACTAACAGAAAAAAAACGCGGATTCAGTTTTAAAGAAGATAGTCAGCTAGATATGCGGATGGACTTAACGCAAAAATTTAACGCTGACTTCATCATTAATAGTTATTCGGAAAAAGATTTAGCGGAAATATTTGAAAAATACGGAGAAGAGCGGTTCGCCAGGAGAATTACCAGAATCATTGTTACTGAGAGAAAAAAGAAAGCCATTACTACAACCAAACAATTGGCTGATTTGATTATAAAAGCTCTTCCCGAAACCAAAAAGAGAAAGACCTGGAGGATTCATCCTGCAACTAGGATTTTTCAGGCGATCAGGATTGAGGTGAATCGCGAACTTGAAAACCTGGAAAAAGGATTGAATCAGGCAATTGAACTTTTAGAGGACCAGGGAATCGTATGTGTTATTTCCTATCATTCATTAGAAGATAGGATAGTTAAACACTTGTTTAAGGAATTAGAAACAAAGGAAAAAGAAAAAAAGAATTACAAACTAAAAATTATAACTAAAAAACCAATTAGACCTTCTTCGGAGGAAGTAAGGGATAATTCTAAAGCAAGAAGCGCTAAATTAAGAGTGGCAGAGAAAATATTAAAAATAAAGGGGTAAAAAATGCGAGAGATCGGTGCAATAGCTTTCGATCATCACCAAAATAAGCATGCTTTAATTATTTTGGTGTCATTTTTAATTTTAGTCGTTTTTATCACCTCTATAGTAATTTTTTATATATCTAATAATATAGTATTAACTGAATTAGGATATAAAATAATACAATTGGAAAATAATAAAATAGATTTAGAAGAAGAAAACAAAAGACTTGAGCTGACAGTGGAAAGTCTTTCTGCTTTAAGCAGAATTGAAAAAATTGCTTGTAATCAGTTGGGCATGGTTAGGCCAAAAGAAGTAAAGTTTATTGCTTTCAATCGCATTGCCAAGGTTAATTCTACGAATAGTACCAGAGTAATCAGTAATAATAATGAAGAGAAGAGTAAGTTTTGGGCTAGTTCTGATGCAGAGAAGATCAATGACTTGATTTTGGGGGTATTAAAATAATATACTGTAGCAATATAGGTTAAAGAGGGCGGGAATAGCTGTTGCTTTTCAAAGAGAAAAAAGAACGTATTATT
>DSEL01000201.1 GCA_011056645.1 Candidatus Atribacteria bacterium | reverse complement strand
ATATTATTTATTACCATATTGTTAGGTTTCATCATTTCATTAGCGGGGTGTAATTGGCTTTCCTTAGGGCTTCTTAATATATTTGACCCCCAAGCGCAGATAAGAGTGAATTATACCGAAGTTAACCTGGAAGATGGTACTATTTCACTCGAGATATATTCTCTAAATGAAGTAGAATTTATAGGTACGGGATTCAAATATGATTATTATAATGGTACTACTAAAATATCCAGTTTATCAAAAACGGTAGGAGCCACCTTTTATGTAGCACCTTCTACTTCGCCCGGAACTCCCGGACCAATTACTACCATTGACAATCTACCTCTCTATTTTCAAGAAGTTTTAGATTATATAACTTTAAATCCTCTTATTACTGAGCTTACCTGTACTGTCAGCATGATAGGAGAAGATGGCGCTGGCCATAGTATTACTAAATCTGTTACCGTAGATCTCCCGGCCATTCAGCCCGGAGTGGATTTTGTACCTCCTGTTGCGGTTATTAATGTAACCCCGGGTACAAGCGGAACAGAACCCTTTACGGTTATTTTTGATGCTTATAGTTCAACCGATGATAGAGGAATAGCCAGTTATGCCTGGGACTTTGGTGATGGTACAACTGCAAGCGGTGTCATGCCGGCAGCTCATACCTATACTAATGGTACTTATATAGTTAAACTAACGGTTACCGATTACTTTGGAAACGTTGGTGTAGCTTTGGAAACCATTACCGTGGGAGAGGCCGGTGCGCCTACTGCAGTGATCAATGTAACTCCATCTACCACCGGTATTGCTCCATTTACCGTATACTTCGATGCTTCCGATTCCTCAGTGGTGTCCGATTGTGGAGCCTGTTCAATTGTCAGTTATGCTTGGAACTTTGGAGATACAACAACCGGTACCGGAATGACGATCAGTCATGAATATACAGCAGCAGGTACTTATGTTGTCGTACTTACTGTTACTGACTCTAACGGTAATGTGGCATATGATAGTGTAAGTATTACAGTAAATGCGGCAGGAGTACCAACTACCATTACCTTACTCGCTAGTCCTACTACAGTAACTGCTGGCGGCGGTACTTCTCTAATTACTGCCACTGTTAAAGATGCAGGAGGAAACCCGGTAACTGATGGGACTGTTGTGACATTTACTACAACTTCAGGCAGCCTAAGTTCATATTCTGAAACAACAGTAAGTGGAATTGCATCGACTACTTTAACTTTGATTAACGCAGGTACCGAAACCATTAGCTCTACCGTAGGGGCAAGCAGTGGTACAGCTAGTGCTAATGTGGTGGTATATTGTCCTCCTCCAACACCGTAAAGTTAAATGTAAAATAAAAAGGGGACAGACTACTTTTTACTCGTAAAAGTAGCCTGTCCCCTTTTTTATAATATCTCAAATGGGAAAAGAAAAGATGAAAGAGAAAAAACAAAATCAACAAAACAATATTTTAGAATTGTTTAAACCCTATGTTCCGAAAGCGGTTACTTCCAGGATATTAGAAGGAAAGGGAAGCTTGTCGAGTGAACGGAGCGAAACTACTATCATTTTTGTCGATATAAAAGATTTTACCAAGCTTGCTGACCGCCTTGACCCGGAGAAAGCCACCGAGATAATTAATAAAATATTTGCTCCGATAGTAGGCATCATAGAAAAATACGGTGGAAGTGTCAATAAATTCTTAGGTGACGGATTGATGGCTATATTCGGTACACCTTTTAGCCATGAAGACGACCCGGAAAGAGCGGCAAGAGCAAGCCTGGAGATAATGCATTCTATAGAAGAAAATGGAAAGATAGAAATTGATAGAAAAATAAAAAGTTTAAAAGCAAGAATCGGAATTAACACCGGATTATGTATCTCCGGTGAGATCGGTTCAAATATAAGAAAAGAATTTACTGTTATCGGTGATACGGTAAATTTAACTTCACGCTTACAGGCAAACGCAGCTTCCGGTAAAATATTAATAGGAGAAAAAACTTTCTATCGGATCAAAGATAATTTCAAAATATCCGCTCCCCGTAAATTGAAGATAAAAGGCAAGAAAGACTTGGTTTCAGTTTATACCTTAAAAGGTGAAGAGAAAAAAAGTAATTTCCTTGAACCGAGAAAAAATGGTCAATCGCCTTTTATGGGAAGAGAAAAGGAATTAAAGAAATTAAAAGAAATTTTAAAAAAATCCTATCGATCGAAAGGACAGGTCATTGAAGTAAGCGGTGAATTGGGAATCGGAAAATCAAGATTAATTTTAGAACTTACCAAAGATCCATTAGTCAAAGAATTTAATATTTCATCAGTTAATTGTTCTTCCTGGGAAGAGTCGAAACCTTATTCTCCTTTGATAGAGATATTTTCCAAAATTTTTGCTATGAATTATGATGATGATATTAAAGAGGTAGACCGTAAAATAATAAGTAAGATAAAAGAAATTGATTCTTCACTATTATTTGCTTCTCCCTATTTTTCCCGACTTTTATCCTCAAGAACCAAATCCCTGGAAGAAATAATGGAACAATCGAAAGAAGAAAGCAATTTATTGATGAGAGCAATGAAAAAACTGTTGTGGAGTTTTTCTTCGAAAAAACCCTTAATGATAATTATTGAAGATTTGCAGTGGGTTGATGAGGCATCAGAAGAATTTTTAAGGCAGTTTTCTAAAGAAATTAAAGAGTATCCTATTCTGATCATCTATAGTGTTAGAGAATTCCTTAGAAAAGAGGAACCGCTTGCCGGATCAGAGAGAGTAAAGCTGTTACCCTTGAATAATAGCGAATCTGAGAAACTCACCAGGTCATTGATCAAAGAAAACAATATTTATCAATTATTGAAGAGCAGAATTAATGCTGCTGCTAATGGAAATCCCTTGTTTATGGAAGAAATTGTTCGAGGAATTGGAGAGAGAAAATTATCGTCAGATAAAGAAGGATCAACTAATTATCCCGAGATCTTTCGTGATTTTAAAATACCGGATACGGTTCAGAGTATTGCCCGTGCCAGAATTGACTTGCTGCCAGTTAGCTTAAAAGAACTTTTATATCAAACCTCGGTTTTGGGAAGGTATATCGAAATAGACCTTTTAAGAAAAATTAACCGCATAGAAATTAAAAAATTATTAGAAATGATGGCTGCCTTGCAGAAGCATGAATTTATAGAAGAAGTAAAAACGGCATCCCAGCTGCCAAGATATTTTGCCTTTACTCATTCACTTATTCAGGAAATAGCCTATAATAGCCTGCTTTTTAAAACCAGAAAAAACCTGCATAGTAAAATAGGGACAGTTATGGAAGAGATGTATTTATCTAAAATCGATAGCAAAGTTGAAGAATTGGCCTATCATTTTAAAAATAGTGATGATCAAGAAAAAGCTGTATTTTATCTAAGCCAAGCCGGGGACAAAGCGCAATCCTTATATGCTTTTAAAAATGCCATTCAGCATTACCAGGATAGTATTAATATTTTGGAGTTAATAGAACTTAAAAAGCAGCAATTAACTCAACTTTCAGAGATATATAATAAGTTAGCTTTCTCTCAATCGATTATTGGAGAGAGAAAAGAAGCGGAAAATAGTTTAACTAAAGCATTAAAATATTGTAGAAAAGTCAGTGATAAAGATAATGAATCCTTAATATTAATGAGTATGGGAACTTTATACGGGGATATAGGGCAATGGGTTAAAGCAATTGGATATTTTAAAAAATCTCTTTCGATCACTGAAGGAATAAATAATTTAAAAAGAAAAGCAAGCATCTTAAAGGGCATAGGAGTAGCTTTTCTATTTAAAGGAGATACCTCTACCGGATATTCTTATCTTAAAGAGAGCATAACTATTTGCAAAGAGATAGAAGCTTTAGATATTTATGCGATGGCTTTAAATAATATTGGGATATATTATGATATGTTAGGCATATGGCAAAAGTCAATTGAAGCATATAAAGAAAGTCTATCTATTGCTAAAAAGATTAAAAATATTATTGTTATTTCCAATATTATGAATAACATTGGATTTGCCCATTCTTCCTTAGGAAACTCAAAACAAGCGATTTATTATCTAAAAGAAAGTATTAAAATAGCCGAAAAAATTGGAGACATATATAATAAGGGTATTAATTATATTCATTTAGGAGAGGAATATTTAAAAAAGAATGAATTTACAAAAGTAAAATATTATATTTTTCAGGGAGAAAAAATATTTAATAAACTGGATGATAAATTAGGATTAGCAGATATATATAGATTAGAGGCTAAATTATTCATAAAATTAAAAAAATGGAAAGATTCCGAAACATTTTTTAAAAAAGCGATCAAAACTTACTTGAAATTCGCTGATAAAATAAATGAAGGTGAAACTTATTATGAATTGGGTGACATGTTTATTTTAAAAAATGATAAAAAATTAGCGAAAAGGAATTTGATTAAATCGCAAAAAATATTGAGAAGTATTAATGTTAAAAAACATCTTAGGGAAATTGAAGAAAAATTGAATAATTTAAAAAAATAATATTTAAAAAATATTGTAGTGATTTTAGTGCAAGTTTTGGCTAGCAGTTAAAAAAAGTTCCGCTTTTTATATCTATTTTCATCTATCTTAACTCGATACGGTTCACTTAATCTATTATAGCTTCAATGCTTTCCTGTTATTGTATATTTGCATTTTAGGATATTTACTGTATAATATAGTTGGGGGGATGGTATATAAGGAGTTTAAATTTTAAGTAAATTCCCGATAATAGCAAATCGATCGAAAGGTTGAGACGCAAAGTCACAGACCTAAGGCTATTAAGTTAGCTAAGGTAGCTGGGCCACCGAAGGAGATGATGCAAATGAAGAAAAGTATAGATTTTAAGCTTCTATCTATTCTCTGTGTCGTAGTAATAGCTTTCTTAGCATTATCTATTTTTGCCTTTTCTGCCAAAAAAGAAATGGTTGAAGAATGGATAAGCGCAAATGATGGCGGTTCTATCACGCTGGGAAATGTTACTATTACTTTTGGACCAAATGTTTTAACCAAGGATACCAAAATTCATATTATTTATTTTGGTAATGGTGAATATCAATTTGGACCTGAAGTGCACGTTAATGGTACATTTACAGTTTGTTTTGATGACCCGCCAGAGAAGGTATTCACTTTTAGACAAGGTGAATGGGTAGAAGTAGATGATTATGATGGTTATGGATGTTTTGAAACTGATCATTTTTCACGATATCGTGGTTGTTGATAAGTTTCAGTTAATCTAATATCATCCCCCCTTGTTAAAAATGAAAGACAGAATAAATAACCCCAGATTAAGTCCGGGGTTATTTTATTTCCAAATAAGTTCAACTAATTGACGCTCATCGAGCTGCTATGATAAAATCATTAAAATAACGATCACTCGGAAATATCCGGAGAATTAAAAAAGTATGCCAGAAAAGAAAGATCCTTACCATAAGATAAAAATACAATTATATATTGCAAGAATAATATTTCATATTCCCAATTTTATCAAATTATCTTTAAGATTACTTAAAGATAAGAGAGTTCCTTTTTATTTAAAATTAATAGTATATGGAGCAATTGTCTACGTATTATCACCTTATGATTTGATACCTGATATTTTAGTTCCATTTTTGGGGTATTTTGAAGATATTTTAATCGGAATTCTTTGTTTAGTGGGTTTAGTGAAGCTGAGTCCGCCGGAAATTGTGGCAGGACATGTAAAAGCAATCGATATGGAAAATAAGCAGAGATTTAGTTTTTTTCGTTAGGAAAGGGTTATTTGTTTTATGCAAATTGGAATTAAATCATTAGGCTGCCCTAAAAACTTTGTTGACACCGAGGTGCTTTGTGGAAAGTTAAAGGAAATGGGATACCAAATAAGTGAGGAGATGGATCATTCAGATATTGCGATTATCAATACCTGTAGTTTTATAAGTGATGCTGTAGAAGAATCTATTGAAGAAATTCTAAACCTGGTAAAATTAAAAAAAGAAGGGAAGATAAAACATATAATTGTAATCGGATGTCTTCCTCAGAGGTATAAAGACGACCATATTTATAAGGAGATCCCCGAAGTTGATGCCTTTTTAGGAGTAGGAGATTTATTGGAAATTGGTGATTTAATCAAAAGTGTTGTAAAAGGCGAACAAATTTTTAAAGTAAGCTCTGAACCCAAATTTCTTTATCACCACAATACCCCGCGTACTGTTTTAACCCCCCGGCATTATGCCTACATTAAAATATCCGAAGGTTGTCAAAATAATTGTTCTTATTGCCTGATACCTACGATTAGGGGAAAATATCGTAGTAGACAAATGGAAGATATCATTACTGAAGTAAAAATGCTCTCTGAAAAACAAAATCTTTCCGAAATAATTTTAATCGCCCAAGATACCACTCTATACGGAATCGATCTCTATGGGAAATATAAATTAGCCGAATTATTAAGAAGACTTTCTCTTCTTGAATTAAATCATTTAAAATGGATAAGACTTTTATATACCCATCCTGCTCACTATCAAGATGAATTGATCGAAGCGATAGCAAATTCCCCTAAGATATGTCCCTATTTGGATTTGCCTTTACAGCATATAAGTGAGAAAATACTAAAGAGAATGAATAGGCCGAGCAAAAAAAAAGATCTTATTTTGTTGATCAATAAATTAAGAGAGAGAATTCCAAAATTAACCTTGCGTACTACTTTGATGGTGGGATTTCCCGGTGAGAACGAACAGGATTTTGAAGAATTATTAAGTTTTGTAAAAAATTACCGATTTGAAAGGTTAGGGGCTTTTATTTATTCACGGGAAGAGGGAACAACAGCTTATGGTTTCTCCCAACAAATTCCCCTGAAAATTAAGAAAGAGCGGCTAAAGCAATTAATGTTAACTCAACAGGCGATCTCGCAAGAAATCAATCATTGCTATCTGGGAAAAGAAATTGAAGTATTGATTGATGAAATGAGAGCGGGTGAGCCCAAAATTGCTATCGGGAGAAGCAGGCAAGATGCACCGGAGATAGACGGAAAAGTACTCATTAGGGGAGATAAGGCTAAGGTAGGAGAATTGATAAAAGTAAAAGTGACAGAAGCTACCGAATATGATTTGGTCGGAGAGGTTAGCTCATGATGAGAAATATAATCATTGTCGGATTGAAAGGCACTAATAAGGCAGAAATAGGAAAATATTTGGCAAATAGTTTAAAGATGCAGTTTATAGATACAGAGGAAATGATGGAAAAGGCAAGCGGATTAGACCTATCTGAATTGTTAAAAAAAATAGGAGAAAAGCAATTTCGCTCTTTAGAAAACTCCACGATAGAAAAAATATCCGATTTATCCGGTGCGGTTATTGTGGCTGGCGGCGGATGCATCCTAAATAGAAAGAATAGGGAAATTTTAAAGAAAAACGGTTGGATTGTCAATTTGGTTACCAGCAAGATAGAGATAGAGGAAAATAAATTTAAAGAGGAAACCTCTCGACTGCTAAATCAGTGGAACCAAGTTTTTCAATCTGCAAAAGGCATTTTGAATTTAAAAACACCAAGTTTTCAGGCTGCAGATACTATTATTGAAGTTACTGATTTTTCTGTGGAAGAAATTGCCCAAAAAATTATTAAAAATTATAGAAGGGGAGGGATTAACCTTGATTAAAGATAGATTGGGAATATTTCGAGATAAAATAAGTACAGAAAGCCAAGATATCGATGGATTTTTAATCACTAATCTAAAAAATTTATATTATTTAAGCGGATTTGACGGAGAAGGGTGTGCCTTGGTTTTGGCAAAAGGTAAAAATTATTTGCTCACCGATTCACGTTATACTGAACATGCTCAAAAAGAAAGTCCTGACTTTGAAATATTAACTGATGATCCGAAAAAAAAGGATGCACGGATATTGGCACTGAAAAAGATATTTACGCAAAATAAGGTAAAAAAAATTGCCTTTGAAAGCAATAATTTAAGCTATGCTGACTTTGGGAAATATTCTAATAGTTTTAAATCTATCAAATTATTGCCTACTGAAAATATCATAGAAAAGTTAAGAATGATTAAAGATAAAGAAGAAATTATTAAAATAAAAAAAGCCGCTCAGATTACCACAGAAAGTTTAAAGGATGTGTTTGAAGCGATAGAGCCGGGAATGAGAGAGCTTGATATTGCTTCCGAGTTAGCTTATAATATGAGAAAAAAGGGCGCTCTGAAAGAAGCTTTTGAAACCGTTGTAGTTTCCGGACAGAGATCGTCCTTACCCCACGGAAAACCTTCGGAAAAGAAAATCGAGGAAAAAGAATTAATAACCATTGATATGGGAGCGAATTATCAAAATTATAGTTCTGATATTACCCGCACTATTCTTTTGGGGAAAGAAAACAACAAACAAAAAGAAATATTTTCCCTTGTCCTGGAAGCCCAAATGGCTGCCCTGGAATTTTTAAAACCCGGAGTAAGCTGTAAAGAAGTTGATTCTATAGCAAGGAAAATAATTACCAGGGGAGGTTATGGAGAATATTTTGGCCATGGTTTGGGTCATGGAGTAGGATTGGATATTCATGAGTTACCTCGAGTTTCTTTCAGTGATGATACAGTTTTGCAACCCGGAATGGTAATAACCATTGAACCGGGAATTTATTTGCCTGAAATGGGTGGGGTTAGGATTGAAGATTCTGTGCTGATAACTGATGAAAGTTATGAAATACTAACCTGGTTTCCAAAACTATTAAACCTGTAAACAATATTAGGACGGGTCGGATAAATCCGACCCCTTGTACGATAAGAATATCTAAATTATCAACTAAATATGTTAGTATGATACTGGAAGAGTTTGTAGTTGATTAGGTCATCCGACCCCTGGAGCAATCATCT
>DSEL01000200.1 GCA_011056645.1 Candidatus Atribacteria bacterium | reverse complement strand
TACTGAGGAAACTGAAATATTTATATGGCAATCTCTTTCTAATATTCTTTTAATCTTCTCTTTACCAAAGTAAGGATATTTCCTTCTTATTTGACAGACCTGCATCTCTACTTGATGATCCCTTCCTACTTTGGACCTTACTTTATGAGGCCTTCTGGATCTATCTTCTAAGCTCTGAACTCTATTGGGCTGATATTTTTTCCTCCACCGGTAAAAGGTGCTCCTGTTTATTTCAAAATCTCACCGATCTGTTTGAGAGAGTAATCTACGGAACTGTACAGGTTAATGGCTTTATATCTTGCCTTGGCCTTGAGGGATAATTTATCTATATAGTTTAGCTTGGTTATAGCCTTTCCCCAATAAGGTCGGATATAGGACAGTTGAGTAGTTGTTCCGATGCTCCCCTTCATGATCCCTATGCACCTCTTTTTGCTTCTATTTTACTTTGCTTCTTTCATCCTGGCAATGGTGCATATGGATCTGAACTTATTCACTTCTAAGTGCAACTTAAGTATAGGATTATCAAATAGAAAGCCCTCGAATAAAGATTAAAAGCTAATATTTCAGGATTTCAGGGCTAGACAAAACAATTTTCGAAGTTTTTGTATGAGTGATGAAACTGAAAAAGTGTACCTGGCATTAGAAGAAGCAATTAGCATTTATTAGAGAAATTAACTGGTAAAAAAATGGATATTATAACCCTTAATTTACTGGATTATTGAGCATTAACAGCTCTCTCTTCAAAAGGGGTAAGCATTGGGAGGCAAAAGAATTCCCACTTACTTACGCCACCACCTGATTTCGTACCAACGAAGCTGGCGTGCCGTACGATTATATCTTACTCATAGTGTTCTACTGGATCAAACTTTTGTTGCTGGTAATCCTTATATGTTTCAAAGTCACGGATTTTTGAATTAAGAATTTTATACGCCCTCATACGCGATATATTAAGCGATTGCCATTGTAAAAAATAGGGAGAATCGCTATTTTGAGTGCGCCAGTATAATTCGCGAGCAAAACTTTTTCTTAGATCATCATTTGAAAGATTTAATACCTTGATAGTATCGGGTATAGCATCGTCTGAAAGGTGGCTTAAATAGTAAATATCAAGTTTTCCGGTTGCATCAAAACGCTCAATATTCCGTCGTGCTATATAGGCATCGGGATTGAGAAAATTCATAACAGCCAGAAACAAGGCAATCGAGAGAAAAACACGAAAGGCAAAAGTGTGCTCTCGTTTGTCTCTATAGATTTTGTAAAGCAACAAACAGAAGATGACCGCCAACAAAATGATAAATACGTGGCTGTACAATCTCAAAGTTGTAAATCCATATGCTTTTTCGTAAAGCGATAAGCGAGTAAAAGCAGAAGTTATGATTAAAATTACCTGAACAACTAGCGCAGTGCTGAAAATCTTAAATCCTAACGCATGTTCAGTCTCTTTTTTAATAACATATTTTTCTATGGTCAAAAGTAAGAGTAAAGAAATAATAGCTACCGCTATCAGCTCAAAAAAGCCACGTCGTGCATATTCGGCATAGGTAAAACCTTGGGCGGATATATTGCTTTCTCCTCCAAAAAGATAAGTTAATTGAACAAGCATAAAGATGAAAAACAGAACATTAACAGAGCCGAGCAGAATGGAGCTTTCGATATGCCCAAGCGTATGGTTTTTACTATTTTGCTGTACGGTAATTTTACCTTCTTTTTCTCGGAAGGAATAAGTATATGCACCAATATAAACCAGCGTCGCTATCAAAATCAAAATAAACCTAAAAATTATTTCCAGTTCATTATCGATATTGATTAAATTTAAGACATGTTTTTGGAATATTAAATCTGCTGAAGAAAAAAGAAGTAAAAAAACAAACAGAACAGGAAAGGCCATTAAAACACCCTTCGCGATCTGTGAAAAAACTTTTCGGTCTTTATTTACTCCCCGTTGCGAAAATAAATTGGATAGAGTTTGAAATAACGGACAGATAAACATAAACGGTAAAAAAAAGATTTTTATATAATCTTCGATTAAAAAGTTTTTCACTTTTTCGCCGAAAGATACCTCGGTGATTACAAGTAACAACAGCAATGAAGCTACTACATTAAGAAATATGAGCAGGAAGCTAGAACGGATAAAAACCATGGCGCTAAAGAATATAAGCAACGCCAAAAGCCAAAGAACCTCTTTACTTATTTGCTTCTTAAAAAAATACGAAATAACAAAAAGTCCTGCTATGACCAAAACAACATAAAACGGAAACGAAATACCAGGAATTTTACCATAGAAAAAGTAATCAAAAAGCAATCCCAAAAACAAAGATATTCCCGTTATAATTCCGGCCTTGGCCAAAGTATTTGATCGGGGATTTTTCATATCTATCAAAACTCCTTTAATAAAATTTCCCTT
Organism: Candidatus Atribacteria bacterium; assembly: GCA_011056645.1. Classification (NCBI taxonomy): domain Bacteria; kingdom Pseudomonadati; phylum Atribacterota; class Candidatus Phoenicimicrobiia; order Candidatus Pheonicimicrobiales; family Candidatus Phoenicimicrobiaceae; genus Candidatus Sediminicultor; species Candidatus Sediminicultor quartus. The sequence goes on along the minus strand of DSEL01000200.1, from coordinate 8,258 downwards.
AAACATTATTTGCTATTTAAAACATACTTATCTTCTCTAACATAAACCTATTTTTTAACACCAGAAAAGCATTTATATTATTTTATCATATTTCTGTTCTTTAGATTATATATCATACATTATTTCTGTAAAAAATACCCAAAAAAAATAAAAAGGCTCTTAGCTAATGCCGAAGGGTCGGAATATAATAGCTCCCCCTATTGAACGCGTTCAGAACTTTTGTATGAGGGAGAAGAGGGAAAAAGTTTTTCAGAAACTAGAAGAAGTGATAATCATCTGCTAAGGATTAAAATATAGAGTTACTTATTTTTTAATTGATTCATACAATATTATCGGGTATCAATGCTAGTGAATCCAACAACTTCGTACAGTGTTTTTTAATGGGGTAATCAATTTACAGAATAATTACATGCATATAACCTTAATAGTTCCAACCGATCAAATTGTAGAATGCAGAAAAACAGACAAAAACTAAAACAGAAAGAGCAAAGAGTGAATAGAGTATTCTAGTAGGCAAATTCCAATATTTCTTTTGCCAGGATTTTATTGAGAAGTATCCTAATGATAAAAAAGCTGGAATACTCAGAGTTGGTACAATCAGCGCAACCTTAAGTATTAATGGTATGCCATACATTAGATCTTCATTGAATTTAAAAAAAATAATTCCAAAAAAGACAATGATTGTGACAGCATATGCCATTCCTACGGAACTCGCAATTTTCTGCCAACTTGCAATTTGGTGTTTTTTTCTTAAAATACTAATTAGTTTTCCGATAGACCAACATATTAGAATCAATAACGACGTTACTACAAAGAAAAGCAAGGCTAATATTGAAACGGTTCCATATTGCCACCAAGGTATCCTTTCCATCGAGAGTTTTTCAAAATTAAAAAAAACATAATCAGCTTTATCTTTTTTAGCATTTAGCCTAAACGCCATTCTTTTCCCTAGATCAATTTTTATTCCAGATCCTGCCAAAATATCAGTTTTTTCTACTTTTTGAAAAGAATCCGCTGAGATTGGTTCATATTTAATTGAGTCTTTGAGAAACATAATCCCAACGCTAAGAGTGCCGTCCTCATTAGCCTTAACAAAAGCATTATGTTGCGGAGAAATTGCCACCATAAGTTTCGCGATACCAGATTGGTTATAGCGGGTATAACGGTAATATCCCTCGAACTTTTTTAAATCACTCATGGACATTGGATAGCATTTTGAGGATTGTGAGACATTTGGGTAGAATCTATCGGCAAATGCTTTCTGAAAATCATAATTAAATCCTATAATATTGCTATTAAAACTGTAAGATATTCCCTGTTTATATTCGGGAAATAAAATTACTTGCCCAGTTGAGCCAAATGCGCCACCACTTTTTTCTACTGTTTTGTGACCATTTATTTCGTTAATCATGAAACCCAATCCTTGCCCGAGCAGGTCTTTATGGGGAGCAAAGACATCATTTTCTATGCTCTTTACACTTTCTGGTTTTAAGATTGTTTTTCCTTTAAATATTCCATCATTCAAATACATAATCATGAAATTCCCTAAATCATGAGTATTAGATAACAGAGCATAAGCCGGATAACCAGCCCAATAACCGGTTTCCTGTTCCACAAATTTGTCGTCCTTCAAATTATAGATATATCCCTTTAAAAACGTGTCGCCGAAATCTGCAGAAGGTAAATTATAAGCAAATAATGAACTGTTCATTTCCAATGGCAAAAAGATATTTTCTTTAACATATTGATCAAATTCCTGCCCAGAGGTTCTTTGCACTATGTATCCCAATAGGTTCCATCCATAATTACTGTAATTATGGATATCACCTGGCTTATAGACTACTTTTGGGCGGTAATTTTTTACGGATTCCTCCAAGGTAATTAACTTATCCTTATCCTTTGTCCCCTGGCCATTGAAGTAATCTTCAAATCCAGCAGTATTTTGTAGTAAATTCCTGATAGTAATTTTTTCTTTAAAATCATTCTTTATTTCAAAATTCAAATATATATTGATATCTTCATCGAGTTTGATTTTGCCTCTATCAACCTGTTGCATTACAGCTGTAGTGACCAACGTCTTGGCAACTGAAGCAACCAAACTTACATCTGTTGTTGGGTTAATTGCCTTTTTCGTTTCAACCTTCTTTACACCGTAACCTTTATTAAAAATGATGTTGTCTCCGCTTACAAAGGAAATCATGAATCCTGGAATGTGATACTCCTGCATCAGCCTGGGAATTTCTATGTCCAAAAACGATTCTAATTCCTCTGCTGATTTGGGTCCAAACTGATTTGCTTGAGTGATACCTGAATCGGCTGCCCCTGATCCGTACTGGACTATTTGTGTTTTATTTGAATTTGTACTAGAAGCAGCCTGAACATTTATCAGACAAAAGCAAAAGAATGGAAGGCTTACCAGAAAATAGACTAAAATTTTTAAAAATTTTTTCATTACTAAATTTGTCCTTATTAAACTTAATTTATTATTCACTTCTTTTAATTTACCTTTTTATTATAATACAACTTTATTTAAAAATCCTTCTTTTTATATAAAAATATTTAATCAAGTAGGAGGTAAATGATTAATTCATTTACCTCCTCTCACACCACCTCACGTACCGTTCGGTATATGGCGGCTCGTTAAAAATTAGCTACTTGTGTATATCTATCTGTAAAACTTAGGTAGCGAAATTCCATACTCCAGGCATTACTCCCTATTCCATGTTTCCCTTTATTTCTTACCACTTGCTTGCATGCTTGATTCATGTTGTCTTTGGCAAGAATTTTCTCCATAAGATTATTGGTATATACGTTTTCGCTGTTTCTTCTGTTATCAAACGCCGAAAGAATACTGGGCACTTTTCCATTATCTTGAGGCTTCCAACCTTCCATCCTTGAAATAGTCTTTATGAGAAGTTGCCTGCTTTCTTGGTATTTCTTTTTAAGTTCTTCAAATTTTTAGAAACCTCCTATCGTTCAGCCCTTCAATTGATGTATATCAATCTACTATGGCGTCCGCTGGCTTCTGACAGTTTAATTATACATCACTGTATGAGTTGATGTTTTAAAATTCATTTCACAACCTATCTGTCAGACCTCCCCAGGTAAGAACGATTACTTTCACTCCATCTATCTGCTACATTTACACCGCCTGTTTCGGATATTTTTGGGCTTTGTTTTGTTTAGCAAACTTACCCACAAGCATATGCCTTATATGTAGTTCGTATTCCTTAAGACCTTAAGTTTTGCCGCAGGCAACCTTTCAGATTCCCCCTCACGATGGACACCCTTGTCTTAAGCTAATGGTTGGCACTATCAACCCCCATATCGGACTTTCACCGATTATTAATCGCCTATGTTGGGCACACTAAAAAAGTCCTTCAGCAAATGCCAAAGGGCTGGAAATAGTCTGGTTCCCCCTATTGAACGCCTTCATAACTTTTAAGGGAAATATTGCAATAGAAAATATTAAATTGAGCCAGTTAATTCTTCAATAAAATAACAAAAATAACTGTTTTTAAACTTTCCTACTAAGAAGATTTTCGCAACTAAAGTCGAAAAAAGTTATAGGATTATTGAAATAGTACAACCGTTGTCAGAATTCATGTTTTCCAAAAGAAATATTCTTTTGCTTATTATATCAAAGTTAAGTGTTGCATTTGTAACTTGAACCCAAGCTGTCCCTATTATTCTGATTATTTTATTATTACTAGAGTTTAATCGTTGCTATCCCAACAATCATAACTCATTTTCCTTTTTTACCTTCAAATAGGTAGCAAATGCAATAATTTTTATATTCTTACTTTTTTGGGGTATTGACCAAAAATCAGTAGGCATATAAAATTCTATTAACTTCTACAATCACTAAAAGTAATATAATAAATATTGATCTATCTCAATCCATTTAAAAAAACAGTGATCTTATATATTAAAAAGATCTGTTATTCAAATACTATATTAGTTGTTTAAAAGTCCTTCTTTTTTTCAAAAAAGTTTTCCACCATAATCTGGACAGGTTAATAATTACTTTGAAGATCCATAATTATTTTTGATGGGTCATCTTATGTTACACTGTTGAATGAAATATTGCTCCACCCTCGCTTTCATCATCATGACAGGATTGACTTGACCCGAAATAAAGCAGTCCTTCGAGGACAGGCTTCACAAGTTCACATGTTCTTCCCTTTCCATTTTATAATTTGCAAACTTATAAAGCCTGTCCACTATTCTTCTTATTAACTTATTAAAAAGTCCGCACAGCCCGAACCCGATAGATACTGTTCTTACTTTGTCCATAATACTGGGTGCCATCGTCAAAAGCCTGGGACCAAGCACCACCAGCATTGCATTCAGAGGAACTCCAATAAGGACGACCGCTTAAATCAAAACCACCAATTGTTGCTTTGTTAAGGTAGAGCTTGTTCAACTCATCTTTGCTTGGTAAATACCAGTCACTATAAACACCGGAACCAGTTTCTGAATTAGTATAATCATCACATAACTTGGCCGCATTACTTTCTGTTCCATAAGTTGTAACTATGAGATTTGTATTTTTATCCCCTGTAACTAATGCTGTTGCTGTTGCACCAGTTGTTCCATTATTGGTAGCATGCCAAACAATCCCCGTTCCTATGCTCTGATCACCTGTAGTCGCAATTAAGCCGTGTGTTTGTCCGCTATGTAGTTGGGGTCTCCGATTTGGAAGATATAGGCAACTACACCGCCGCCATAATTATCGCCAATTGCCTATGTACAAGAGGCAGATATATAGTTATTAGGATAAGGATCAGTATCAGGATAAATCTGATTTGCCATAGTTGCAGTTCCACCTACTGTGTTGCCACAAATAGTATTCTCTTTACCCTCTCCGCCGATAGTAACAGCTCCTGAAACTAAATGTATACCACCACTATTGCCTACAAAACTTGCTGTATTTCCGGAAATAGTACTTGAAGTAATGGTTAATGCACCATTATCATTATATATTCCACCGCCCGTAGAAGCACTATTAGTCGAAACAATGCTTGCTCCATTCACATCTAATGTACCTTTATTACATATTCCACCGCCGGGACCAGGAGTACTATTACCGGAAACAGTGCTTGCTCCGGTGATTGTTGCTGTGTAACCAGTTTCGTTATATATTCCTCCACCGTAGCTAGTAACCGTATTTCCAGAGATATAACTTCCTCCTTGAATAGTTAAAGTACCGTAGTTGTATATCCCACCACCAAGGTCAGATGTATTCCCCGAAACCTCACTTCCAGTGTCAATAGTTAACACTCCTTGGTTATATATTCCACCACCGTTATAACCCGTAGAATCATTATCAGAAATAACGCTATCCGTGTTAATGGTTAATATACCTACATTGTGTATTCCACCTCCATGTGGACCAGAGTTAGCGGAGATTGTACTATCAGAGATAATTAAATTACAGTCACTACTATTGTATATTCCACCGCCACACCAATGGATAGAGTTATCGGAGATCATACTTCCGTTAATAGTTAACGTACCATGATTATATATTCCTCCGCCATAATCAGTACCAGGATTTTTATTACCGATAATCATACAGTCATTTATTATCAGTATTCCACCATTATCGATTCCCTTTCCGGTATTTGGGCTTTCATGGGTAATGGTAAAACCTTCAAGAGTAGTACCATCCAGAGAATTACTTGAGGTTACTGTGTTAGTACTATTAGCTCCTTGGATAATTGTTGAGGAAGCCCCGTTCACACTTTGCAGGATAATCAACTTACCAGAGGGGAAGGTAATACTCTCTTCATAGATTCCATCGGACACTTCGATAGTATTTCCGGTACTTGCGGCATTTAAGGCTGCCTGAATTGTATTGTAATAAATATCTTTGGTTGTATTATGGACCGGGCCAAGCAGACTAAAAGTTACCGTATAAGTCTTTTGGGTAATACCGTCTTCCGCAGTAACCACCACGGTAGCTGTCCTCTCTGCCTCTGTTCCGGTAAGATTAGTTGCCTGTGTAATTAGTTTAGTAGCATTAGAATCAGTGGTAGTAGCATTTACTGTAGGCACTTCTGATGTCTCGTGGGGCAGTTCTACCGTATAGTTTATGGTGCCAGCACTAAAAACCGGGTTTAGAGTACCCGTGCTTACGATAAGAACACTTAAAGTCGCATCAATGTTCATCCATTTTGCATAGAGGGTCACATTAGCTGTCACTATATCAGTGGTAAAGTCCCAGAGATTAGTACACCCAGATTCTTTATACCAACCGCCAAAGGTGTAGCCGGTCTGTACGGGATCTGTCGGTTCAGTCAACTTCCCGCCCTGTGCTACTGTCTGTGAATTGACGGTACTCCCCCCTTGAGAATCAAAGGACACAGTGTAGGTTGGAGTGGGTGCTGGAGCAGGTGTTGGTGGATTAAGGAAATTCTCTACTGCCTGCAGAACCACTGCTGATGTCGTGGGGTCTTGACCTGCTTGTATGGTAGTGCATACGATACTTGAAAGATCATCAAAGTCTGGGTCAGCCAGAATATCAGCAAAATTGATGGAAGCCGGATTATCTCCTGCATCTATCATCGCCTGGGCAATTAAGGCAGTGGCAGTGGTAATACAATCAGCTGTTCCCAGGTCATACTCAATACCGACTTCCACCTGACAAGTGATCTGCTCCAGTTTCACCCCATCTTTGACTGCTTCTAAAAGATAGGGACCACCCGGAGGAACAGAGATCTGGTAGTGGCCGGTAGCATTGGTGGTGGTGGTAGCGAAAATCACACCAGTTGTAAGATCAATGATGTTGACCGTGGCATCAGGCAGGGCTTGACCGGTCAGGTCTTTTGCCTGAATGGTTCCCTCCGGTAACATAATTTGCCCTTTGAGTATCCCTTCGGTTGCGGGGGGATTAAGGAAACAACTACTTAAAAGTAAAGCCCCCAAGATGAGCAGAGAGAGAAAGAGAAGATTTCTTTTTTTTAACATGTTTTGCCTCCTAAATAATATAGATATATGGAACATTTATAGTACGACTAATTGCTGAATTTTATGTTAATTTTACTTGATTGTTGAGGATTTTCACCTCCTCTAAACATTATAATTTTAGGGGAAAAGTGTCCTAGCTTCATCACTTTAACCAACCTTATTAGAAAGTCTGCCCTGGTCTTATTTCATAAATTAGGCCTATTATTTTAAACTATAAAAAAGGACAGAGCAAGAAAATAATTAGATTACTTTCTTGCTCTGTCCTTTTACCTGAAAGATTCTTCCTAAGAAATTAGGAGATAATTTTTTAGAAAACTCAGTAAGGTTATTCCCAAAGATTAGAAATTGCCTTTTTGGTGCTTTTTATCATAAAGCTCTCCAGAGTTCTGTCCCGTAACAGTCCCTTTGCCTGAAAGTTTGAATGCTTATAGCATCTTGCCTCTTCGGCTCCTTTTCTTTTATTATGAAAAAAAGGTCTCTCCTGTTACCTTCATACAGGTTACAATATTTATTTTTTTTAACACATCGTTATTTTTATACTGCAAGTCTATTTGAAAATCCTTCTTTTTTTGAAAAATAATTCTAAAAAAAAATAAAGCTCTTCAGCAAATACCAAAGGGCTGGAAATGGTCTGGCTCCCCCTATTGGAAAGGTTTGGAGCTTTTTTTTGGGGTGAAATTACAGGAGAATTACAAAACACCTATAAACTAAAAGAGTTAATTTATCTTCCGATTAGTATTCCAAATCCAATTTAATTGCTTATTATCTCTTATTTATCCATAAGTATATTCCCTCCTCTTATTTTAACCCTATATTAAGGTTAAAATTAATATCTTAGAATAAAACAAATAACTAAAAAGACCATTATGACAATTCTGTAATAAAATCATATTCTGTGCTATTTTAAAACGAAAAAGCAAATAGCTTCCATCATGAGTTTAAAACAATATATTTAAACGTAAATAACCCCAAAGAATATGCCAAATAAGATAATATATCATTCTTAACAAATACATTGCTATAAATCCATTTCGTTTAAGAGTATACAATTGAAGAAAATTAAATAAACAAATATGAATACCTATATATCCCAGAAGCCAAAAAGAATTTTGTTGCCCAGAACTCATATCCACTATATGAAAAATTGGTTCTACTAACGAGACTATTAAAATAGAGGTCCATATTATTTTATTATTGTTTGGATTTTTTAGAAAATATCCAAACAATAATACTAATAAAGTAAAAGGAAAAATATGAAAAATGATTTCTGCTACAAATCCTATGAC
>DSEL01000199.1 GCA_011056645.1 Candidatus Atribacteria bacterium | reverse complement strand
TAGTTATAATATTCTTTTTCGGACTAAAATCGTGTTTCAAAGTAGAGCAACAGAAAACAGAAGCAGTAGAGCTATCTCAACCCTCGGTTCTTAATTGGTTATCTTATAATGAAGGATTGGCTCTGGCTGAAAAAGAAAACAAATATATTTTGATTGATTTTTACACTGATTGGTGTGGTTATTGTAAAAAAATGGATAAGGAAACTTATTCCAAGGAAGAAGTAAAAAAATTCTTAAATAATAATTTTGTGGTAGTAAAGGTAAATGCTGAGTCGGATAATAAGGTAATTGAAAATGGAAAAGAGATTACCGAAAGAGATTTGGCTAAATTATATCAGGTTACTGGTTATCCCACTACCTGGTTTTTGGAAAGTAATCATGAACGCATAGCTCCTTTACCGGGTTATGTAACTACCGAGCAATTCGTTCCAGTATTAAGTTACATCGGCGAAGGGTGGTATAAAAGCATGTCTTTTAAAGAATATTCAGAAAAAATATAATTGATAGCTTATTAATTATGGGTAGTTTTAGTCAAGATTAAAGGCCAAGGGATTATAATGGTATTTATGATTTACCTTGACCTTTTTTTGTAAGTAAAATAAGTAAAACAAAAAAATATTTGGTTGGGACAATGGTTAACATAAAAAATGAAGTTGATAATATATTAGAAGAGATCAGGAGAACCAGCCCAAGAGAAGAGATTGTGATAGCTTTTTCTGGGGGATTAGATAGCACCATAGTTTCTGCTTTAGCTATCAAAGCTTTAGGAAAAGAAAAGGTCGAAGCAATTAGCGTTAGTTTTGAAGAATATAGTTATAGTAAAGGCATGAAAAATATTCAAGATATTAGCAAGGCGTTAGATTTACCGCTAAAAATTATTCTGGGAAGGAGAGAACAGGAGAGAGTTTTAAAGAAGGGACCGGCATGTAATAAATGTACCCGGATAGCTAAATTGGGGAAAGTAAAAAAAGAAGCATCAGGAAGATTGGTGCTGACTGGCTCAAACCAAAGTGATACTTGGGGCAAGAGGGGCATAAAACTATATGGTGGTTTTTATGCTCCCCTTTTAAAGTTAAACAAGGAGGAAATTCGAAAAATTGCTGATTTTTTAAATTTAAATATTTTACAGATAGGGGAAAATAAGTTTAGAGAAGGTTGTAAATTAAAGCATTTACTTAAACCTTTAGCCACTCCTCGTTATCATGGTAAGGCAGCAGCGGAAGCTAATGAATTACTATTAAGTATTTTAAAGGAGGAGAAGTATGGATCTATTTTAGCCAACGTGAAAATTATTGGTCCTTTAAACAAGAATATGGGATTAGTAAATGTATCCCCTTTGCCTGGAAAAAAATTAAAAGAGAAAATTATAGAAGAATTAAAAAAAGTGAAAGTCATAGAGAAAGTTGAATTTTTAGATAAGCCAATTAAACTCATTGTTAAGGCCAATAAGGGACAATTTAACCATCAACATTCTCGATATTGGTTAGAAAAGGGGAGATTACAGCCTGATTTTTCTGTTCCCTTAGAATTGGAATGGTTATTGACTACCAATAAGAATTTGTCTACTTTTCAGGTTATTGATTATCAAATAGCCGGATAGTATAATAAATATATATCTCGTATCGCGCATCTTATCTAATACAAAATGAACAATTAAAAAAATAATTCAAGGAGGAAAGTAAGAAAATGTCTGATCAAAATTTGTCTGAGTTTGATATTCAGGAAGCAATAAAGGATGTAACAAATCTAATGGGAGTGGCAGCCCGTACAGCACCAAAGGCTGCAGGTAAAGACTTTGTAGTGGTTAAAGCAATTTACGGAGAAGATGTATTCAAGTTAGCCAAAGAAATGATCAGTTATGGCGAAGAAAGTGGCAAGAAAAATTTCGATCGTGATGGAGCCAATGTTAAAAGTTCCCTGGCTGTTTTACTTATAGGAATAACAAATGCCACCTCGCTGGGTTTGAATTGTGGTGCCTGTGGGTATGAGCGATGTACTGACCGTATTTCCCATAAGAGAAATGAATTTAACGGACCTCAATGTGCTTTTAGAGTCTTAGATATGGGAATTGCTATTGGCTCAGCGGTTAAAACTGCCGGAATGATGAATGTAGATAATCGGATAATGTACCGTGCAGGAGTAGTAGCCAAAAAAATAGGTTTAATAGATGCCGATTTTGTAATGGGTATACCCTTATCAGTAACAGGTAAAAGTATCTACTTTGACCGATAAATTTAATTAACACTGGACATAATAAGAAAGTTAATGGTAATTTTTTGGGAAAAAATTGCACAGTGTTTTTATGGAAAAGTGAGAAAAATTAGTTCTTTTTGATAAAAACGACTATTGAAAATAAGAATAATATTAAAAAGATTTACACCGTAATATTTAAGTAAAGTTTCTAAAACAATTTATTTGCCTCATATTTCAGAAATTATTTTTCAAATATAAAAAAATTTAAAAGTAATTCTTAAAAATTGGCACAGTAATTGCTTCTATTTATTGGTTAGGAAATAAAAAATAAAAAGGAGGTGAATAAAGATGAAAAAGAAACTGGTTATCCTGACCCTGATTATTGCAATAACCGTGGTGTTTTTGAGTCTTACTCAATCTATTTATGCTCAAGAAAATAAATCCCCAATTACACAGAAGCTGCTACCGCATAAAAGTGGTGAATTTAGAGAAACGATGAATAAAGGACTAAACTGTAACTCTAATATGATGAAGATGCAAGAGTTTATCAAATCGTTAAATCTATCTGAAGAACAGGTAACAGAAATTAAGAGAATTTCCATTGATTTTCAAAAAAATATCCTTGAACTTAGGAATAATCTTCAGGTAAAAGAGCTAGAGGTTAAGGAATTATTGTTACAGCCACTTATTGATATGACAAAAATGAAAGAAAAGTTTGAAGAAATTGCTGAGTTACAGGTTGAAATCAAGGTTAAAACAATTGAAAGGTATTTAGAGATTAAAGAATTGTTAACTCCTGATCAACAAGCTAAATTACCTTTAGGCGTTCCTTCCCAAATATTTGCTCGCCAAAATATGGGTATGGGTAGGAGTAGAATGATAAAAAGTTATTGTTGGTAAATAGAAAATAATAAAAAATAAATTTAAATAGAGAGGGTAATAAATGTTTTCCTCTCCTCAACTAAATTTTATAACGAGGTGTAAATACAAAATGATAAAAATGAATTTAATAAAAAGAAATAGAAACTTTATTATAGTCACCACCTTAGTCGTTCTTCTTTGTATAAGCTGGGTAGGTAGCGCGGGTGCAGAAACCGAGCAAACTAATTCTTATTTGTCTCTCGAAGCTTTTAGTAATAGTATTGCTGATATTGCTGAAGCAGTTGGACCGGCGGTAGTGAATATAGATACGGTGAGGATGGTAACAACACAGTTTCCCTCTTTTCAAGATCCTATATTTGAGAGATTTTTTGGGCAGGAATTTGAAGAATTTAGAAAGGCAATTCCCCAAAAAGGCACAGGTTCAGGATTTATCATCAATCAAGATGGATATGTACTCACTAACGAACATGTCGTGCGTAAAGCAGATAAGATAAAAGTTACTCTTTCTGATGGCAGGGAATTTGATGGAGAAGTGATAGGTTCAGATGTAACTTCGGATATGGCTATTGTAAAGATAAAAGCAGATCATTTGCCTATGGTAGCTTTGGGTGATTCAGATAAACTAAGAGTAGGAGAAATTGTAGTTGCTATCGGTAATCCTTACGGGCTTCAACAGACTGTAACTATGGGCGTGGTTAGCGCTAAAGGCCGTTCTATTCCTGCAGGTACAGAAGGACATGTATATAAAGATTTTATTCAAACCGATGCAGCTATCAATCCTGGAAACAGTGGTGGTCCATTACTCAATATAAAAGGAGAAGTTGTGGGTATAAATACTGCCATTATTCCCTACGCTCAGGGAATCGGATTTGCTATTCCTATTAGCATAGCCAAGAAAAATATCGATGATCTAATTAATTTAGGTAAAGTAAGAAGGTCATGGTTAGGTGTATATATTCAAGAAGTTACTCCGGAAATTGCTAAACAATTTAACTTAACAGAAGCGAAAGGTGTTTTAGTGGGAGATGTGATTAAAAATAGTCCTGCAGAAGAAGTCGGAATGAAAACAGGTGATATTATCAAAAAAGTCAATAATGAAGAGGTAAACTCCCCGGAAGAACTTCAAAATAAAATAGGCAATATAAAAATTGGTGAGAAAGCAGATATTGAAATTGTACGGAATGGTGAAGTAATTTCCTTTATAGTAAAAATAGGTGAGATGCCTACTGTGGATGAAGAAGGTAATAGCTCTCCTAAGGAAAAGATATTTTCAGTACAAACTGGATTAAAAGTGGAGTCGGTTACTACGCAAATTGCTAAGGAAATGGGATTGCCCTGGGTAAAAGGTTTGGTAGTTACTGAAGTGGTCCCGGGAAGTTCGGCGGATGATATGGGTTTACAACAAGGGGATATAGTTTTAGAGGCAAACCGAACAGAGGTATCTTCTATTGGGGAATGGGAAAAAGTAATCAACAAATTAGAACCAGGAGACACATTACTTTTATTGGTCTTTCGTAATCAACATACTTATTATGTGCCGATAAAAGTAGAAAAAATTGACTGAGTAATAGGTATCTGAGGAAAAGAGTTAGGACGAAGGCGAAATAAACAAAAAAGCTGGGATATGTTTTGCCACTATTCCAGCTTTTTAAAATTAATTTCGAAAAATGATAACTTATCAGAAATATTGAAAGAATAAGATGGTCTATAAAATTGAAAAAAGATAAAAATAATAAACTATCAAATCCTCTTCGAGAAAAAAATATTGTTTTTGCTTTAATTATTATTTTACTTCTTACCTTATTGCTGGGATTTATGACTTATAAAGAAGTGCAAAGAGAAAGATATTATTTATGGGAATTAGCTCGCTCGGAAGGATTAAATATTGCTTTTTCTATCCAAACTCTTAGTCCACGGTTTATATTAAATGAGAACGCCTTAAAAGAGATTTTAGTGCTTTTAAAAAAAGAAGGGGTAAGCTACATAGATATTTGTAACGATAAAGGGGTAATTTTGATTAGCACCGAAGAAGAAAGATGGCAAAATATCATAAAAATTTCTAACCCAAGTAAAATTAATTTTATAAATACTAAAGATAAAAAAGGCAATAGAATACTTCAAGTAATAAAACCATTTAATCTTAATAATAATTCCCAGTTAGATATTTGGGAAATATTACCTATCAGAAATAGTTATTTAGTAGTTGGAGTAAACTTAGAAGGATATTATAATCGCTTGAGTCAGACTAGAAAAAGAATCATTTTAAACTACAGCATTATAATGGCTCTGGTATTATTTGGGATTTATGTAATTTTTAAATTACAAGGGAACTATATTGTAAAAAGGACTTTGAACGAAATGAAAGTATATACTTCGAAATTATTAGAGACGATGGATAATGCGGTAATTTCGGTAGATATTAAAGGTAATATTAAAACTTTCAATGTTAAGAGTGAAGAAATTTTTGATAAAAAAAGGGAAGAAGTATTAAACAAAGATTGCCAGAAAGTTTTGAATTTAAATATTTTAGGGGAATCCATCTTTAAAAAGTGCCTTCTGGAGAAAAAAAATATTTCTCAGGAAATGATTTTAGAAGAAAAAGGTATAAAGAAAAAAACATTAGACCTAAACGCCTCATTTTTAACAGATGAATCCGGAGAAATAACCGGTGTAGTAGCCGTAATAAGAGATATAACTGAAATCAAGGATTTAAATGAAGAGGTGGCACGTCATAAAAGATTAGCTGCTTTGGGAAAATTATCTGCAGGTATAGCGCACGAAATTAGGAATCCTTTAAGCTCAATTAGAGGATTAGCTCAATTTGTGTATAATTCATTCTCTCAGGCTGATGAAAGAAAAGAAGACTTAAATACCATTATTCAAGAAGTAGATAGGTTGAATACATTAGTAGTTCAGGTTTTGGATTTTGCAAAACTAAAAAAACCAAATCTAATTCCTTTTTCTTTAAATGATTTGATAGGAAAGATGACTGAATTATTTCAATTAGAGATAAAAGATAAACAGATTAAATTTAATTTGGAACTTTCCCCGGATATTTCTCAAATTCATGCTGATGAAGATCAGGTAAGGCAGATTTTTATGAATATAATTATTAATGCTATTCAAGCTATCCAAGTAAAAGGAGAAATCAAAATTAAAACCGAAAAAACTCTGTTAAGGGGAGAGCCGGTTATAAGATTAACGATTGAAGATAGTGGAGATGGTATTCCGGAAAAAGATCTTTCTCAAATATTTGATCCCTTCTTTAGTACCAAAGAAAAGGGTTCCGGATTAGGTCTTTCTATTGTATATAAACTGATAGAAGCTCATCAAGGGGAAATTAAAGTGGAGTCTAAAGAAGGGGAAGGGACAAAGTTTATTATCTTTCTACCTCAAAAAGGAGGGAAGTAATTTTGCGAAAAATATTAGTAATCGACGATGAACAAAATATAAGAAAAATGCTAAACCGGGTATTATCGCCTGAGGGATTTATAGTAAAAGAAGCTGATAATGGCCTGGAAGCTTTAAAGAGAATACAGGAAGAAAATTACAGCTTAGCATTATTAGATCTTAAGATGCCCGGACTAAATGGTATTGACACTTTAAAAAAAATAAGAGAGTACGATATAAATTTTCCAATAATCATGATGTCTGCTTATGGTAGCATACTAGAAGCGGTAGAAGCAATGAAATTAGGGGCTTTGGATTATTTAATAAAACCATTCGATATTGAAGAGCTAAAAATTATAATTGATAGAGCAATTAAACAATATGAATTAGAGGTAGAAAATATTTACTATAAAGAGGAAGAGAAGAAGAGATTCAACTTTGATGAAATTATAGGAAAAAGCCAGTCTATAAATAAAGTCTTAGAGATGGTGAAAAACGTATCTCCTACTACTGCTACTGTGCTTATTTCCGGGGAAAGTGGAACCGGAAAAGAATTGATAGCTCGAGCAATACACAAAAATAGTTTACGCAAAAATAGCCCTTTTGTAGTGGTAAATTGTGCGGCTTTCTCTTTAAACCTTTTAGAGAGCGAACTCTTCGGACATGAAAAAGGTTCTTTTACCGGGGCAATTGTCAAGAGGATAGGTCGTTTTGAAATGGCAAACGGAGGTACTATCTTTTTAGATGAAATAGGAGAGATAGATCCCTCCATACAAACAAAATTACTTCGGATCTTACAGGAAAGGGAGTTTGAAAGAGTAGGAAGTTCAAAGAGTATCAAGGTTGATGTGAGGATATTATCTGCTACTAATAAAAATTTAAAAAAAGAAGTAGAAGAAAAAAGATTTCGAGAGGATTTATTCTATCGACTCAATGTATTTAGCGTAGATGTTCCTCCTTTAAGAGAAAGAAAAGAGGATATTCCTTTAATTGTGGAGTATCTTATCGGCAAATATAATAAAATATTAAATAAGCGGGTAGAAAAAGTTTCTTCGAGTGCTATGGAATTACTGATGGATTATCATTATCCCGGTAATATAAGAGAGCTGGAAAATATTATTGAGCGGAGTATGATTATGGCAAGAAATGAAATAATCGATGAGAAATATTTTAGTTTTATTAAAACCGAAAGAAAATTTCAAAAGAAGGGAACTTTAAAAGATATAGAAAAAGAAGTAATTATTAAGTATTTAATTCAGAATAATAAAAATCGCACCAAAACAGCGGAGATTTTAGGAATAAGTCGAAGAAGTCTACAAAATAAAATCAAAGAATACCAAATAAATTTGTAAGTTAAAAGTTTTCCAAGGGTACCCGGTATTTTTGGGAAATTTTTGGCTTGACATATTTATTAAAGTATCTTAGACTATGTGTAAAGGACAAACCTTCCCCTTAAAAAGCTTATATCTTTTAAGAGAGTAAGACCGCGGGCAAATAAAATTACTAGTATTTCGTCTAGTATCTTATATAAGGAACTAGAACGGAGGTGAAAAAATGAATAGAGATTCTGCTTTATCAGGATTCAAACTTACCACTCGGCAATTAGCTATTTCTGGCATGCTGGGCGCAATTGCCATCATTTTGGGAGTCACCAGGTTAGGATTTATCCCTGTTCCTACTCCTGCCGGTCATGCAACTATTATGCACATTCCAGCTATTTTAGGCGGAATATTAGAAGGTCCTATAGTTGGTGCATTAGTCGGATTAATTTTCGGAGTTTATAGTTTTCTAAATGCCACTAACCCGATGTTTGCTGATCCCCTTATCGCTATTTTACCCAGAATATTTATCGGAGTAGCAGCTTATTATTCCTATAAATATTTTTGGAAGAACAGCGCCATTGCTGCAGCATTAGGAACGCTTACCAACACTCTCGGAGTTTTGGGATTAGCTACTCTAAGAGGATATCTTCCGATAAAAGTAAGCGCTAGTATTGCATTGATTCATGGTACTCCGGAAGTGGTAGTCGCTACCTTGTTGATATTTGTATTAGTCAAAGCTTTAAAACGAGCTGGTTATTAAAAAAATTGTAGAGTAGAGGAGCAGAAAAAAAGTTTTCTAAATTAACTGAGAACAGAAAGATAGGATAACACTTTAGCAGGAAGAACAAAAAATATATAATTCTATGG
>DSEL01000198.1 GCA_011056645.1 Candidatus Atribacteria bacterium | reverse complement strand
TCATCCTGCTGTCTTTCTCGGCGGCAGGAGAGGCATCTCCGAAGTTCCTTATCTTCCACCTGGATGCTGTCTCATCACAAAATTTCTTCCAATATATGGATGAGGGAGATCTGCCAAACATGAAGGCTTTTTTTGAGAAGGGCCACATGATACATCATGGCCTTGCCCTCTTCCCCGGAGGAACAGAAACGAGCGTTCCTCATTTGAAAAGCGGGTTAGATAATTCTATGGGTGGTGTAGGATGGGGATATTATGACCGGGAGAAACAAAAAGTTATATCGGATAAAAAGACCTTTATTGATCTATTTTTTACACTACCTCGACGGGCGAGAGCCAGCTTTATTTATGGTGTACCCGGATTGGATCCTTTTAATTTTCTCCCTCTTCTTAATGTTCCTGAACTTTTAGATACCTATGGGGTAATCCAATTCTATTGGTTCGCCACTGATCCTCTGGGTCATTTCATGGGGGAAAGATTATACTTAAATAGTATTAAAAGGTTTGATGGTTATTTCGGACAACTGGTGAAAAAATTGAACCTTGATGAGATAAATGTTATTATCTATTGTGACCACGGAATGTCTTATGGCAGGTTTATCAATATTCCTCAAGGAGAGGAAATTGAGAGAATAGTCGGAGATAACCTGCGCGCTTATATTCATCCCAGCATCTATTTAAAAAATCCTGATATCAAAGATAAGACAGCCAGAGAGATTGTTTTAGATAGCGAAATCGATTTTACCTTTTACCGAGAAAACCCTCATCAGGTAATTGGCTATTCAAATCAGGGGAAAATGATTTTCGAAGGAAACGAAGGAAAAATTCGCTACTTGTTTGAAGGGGAAGATATACTTGGATATTATCGCTCTGGTTATAACGGGGAATGGTTAACAGATCTGGAATGGCTTTCTAAAACCAGAGACAGCAAATTTCCAGGGGTTCCTCCCAATATATATAACCTCCTTTTGAATAAGAGAGTGGGGGATATTATCATCGTTATTAATCCTCCCAAGATTCCTATCTTTCTCTTGCGTTATCCGGCCAATCATGCCGGACTGACCAATACCGATCTGATGATGCCTATTTTGTTTAGAGGTCCCCAGTTGAAACCGCTTTACGACCGGGAAGAGATGTGGCTGCATAATCTCTATACCAGTATACCCGAACTCAGTTTTGAAGACCTGGAACCGGCAAGGGAGAAACATACTTTTAGTTTTTGGGGAAGTAATCTGGGGAAAGAGGATCTGGGTTTGGAAATATCTCTTTCTCCGGCTTACCGCTGGAATCTCTGTTTTCACTATGATGATGCTATCTACCGCAGCTGGCTGGAATATGATCTTTACAGCTCTTATCTAATCCGATTATGGGCAGGAGCAGGCTTGCAGTATAAGGAAGAGGATCTGGAAGCTCTGGTACATACTCGTCTGCAGGTAGATTTAGGGAAAATTCAGCTAAATTATGGAGGACAATTTACTCAAAGTGGATGGGAAACAAACACCAAAGAAGTGGTTTATCAAATCAACGAACACCTGGCTTTAGAGTGGTTAGTACCTAATAGATTCGGATTGAGTTTTAGCTGGTAGGGATTTTAAAATATAAAAACTCTACCAAGAGATAAGCAAATAAAAAAATCTCACACAATCTATCTAAGTTTTAGTTTTGAAGATGGGTTTCGCTTAACAAAGATAGCCTAGATTTGGTAGACAGGCGGGCTTGTCCTCGTGAAAACGGGGAACGTCTGTTCTAGTTTGGGTACCATATATCACGTATCCACTCGCAAATTCTGATTTTCTTAACGCGATACTTACTACGCAATAGGTAATGCGATATGCTCTAACGACTACTGCCTTTGGTAGTGGTAATTTTTAAATTTAATTTAATAGGAGAGAATAGCAATGAAAGACAAAATTAAAATTGGCATTATTATTTGTGACCGTTACCATACCTGTGCCGGAGGTAAATGCCTTAGAGCTCTCCGCAACAGGGAAGGCGCATTTAGCATTTATGGTAAAGATGATGAATTGGAATTAGTTGGATATACTACTTGTGACGGCTGCCCTGGGGGAAACATCGAATATGCTCCCGAGGAAATGATTAAAAACGGAGCTCAAGTGATTCACCTGGCTACCGGGTTGGTTGTCGGATACCCTCCCTGTCCTAGTATAACCTATTTTTGTGACTTCATTAAGGAAAGATATGGAATAAAAGTAGTTATTGGAACACATCCAATACCCCAGAAATATTATGATATGCATAAAAGGTTGGGAACATGGGATTCACCAAAATGGGGAGAAATTATTCAACCGACATTAGCGGATGAAAAAACTCGCTTATCTTATAATTAATGGATAAGAAAAATAAAATTTAGAATAAACTAAATAATACAATCTTTGAATGACTTCTTGTCATTAATGATTTGATCTTGTATTTTTGTATTTTAACTAACTAACCAGCTAACTAATCAACGAAAAAAGGAGGTGAAAAAGATGCCAAGAGGAGATGGTACTGGACCAACCGGAGCAGGACCGGGAACTGGCCGGGGAAGAGGTGCTGGACAGGGACGCCGAGGAGGCGGAGGAATGGGAATAGGAGGCAATTGTGTTTGTCCTTCTTGTAATAATACAGTTCCTCATTAAGTAGGTGTTCCTTGCAGCAGCATTAAATGCCCTAAGTGCGGCGCTATGATGATAAAACAATAGAATAAAATGGAAGGATTAAGCTCAATGATAATTTCAGTAGCGAGTGGGAAAGGTGGGACTGGCAAAACAACGATTGCTGTTAATCTTGCTTTGGCTTTAGCTAAAGATAAAGAAAAAAATGTGCAATTTTTAGATTGTGATGTAGAAGAGCCCAATGCCCACCTTTTTTTAAAACCGGTTATAACGAGTTCGGAATCAGTTGAGATTCTTGTCCCTAAAATTGACGATAAAAAATGTAATTATTGTGGTAAATGTGCGGAAGTTTGTGTTTTTAATGCTATCGCAGTTACCAAGAATAAAGTTTTGGTTTTCCCCGGACTGTGTCATGGCTGTGGAGCTTGCACGTTATTTTGTCCGAAAAAAGCAATTAGTGAAGAGGGGAATAAAGTAGGAATTTTAGAAGAGGGTAAAACAGAATCTATTAACTTTATACATGGACGTTTAAATATAGGAGAACCGATGGCTCCTCCTATAATAAATAAAATTAAAAAGAAAAGTAAAAAAGGCTATAAGGGTAATCAAGATAATGATATTACAAATCATTATATTACTTTGATTGATGCCCCTCCGGGTACTTCTTGTCCGGTTATCGAATCTATAAAAGGTAGTGATTATACTATATTAGTTACCGAACCAACTCCCTTTGGGTTACATGACCTTATTTTAGCAGTGGAAGTGCTTAAAAAATTAAATATTCCTCATGGTGTAGTATTAAATAAGTGTGATATCGGAGACCATAAAGTAGAAGAATATTGCAAGAAAAATAATATCCCTCTTTTGCTTTCCATTCCTTTAGATAGAGAGATTGCAGTTGCCTATTCTAAAGGTATCCCCATAGTCAAGATAAATTCCTCCTATGAACAGAAATTTATTAAACTTTTTCAAAAAATCGCTCAAACTATTTAATATTTTTATGGCTTTGTAATGATAAGGATAGAGGTATTTTTTAAATGAAAGAAATAGTAATAATAAGCGGTAAAGGCGGAACAGGAAAGACAGTTATTACCGCAAGCATAGCTGTTTTGGCTAAAAATAAAGTGATGGGAGATTGCGATGTAGATGCTTCCAATCTTTATCTTTTACTTCATCCTGAAATAAGAGAAAAAAATGATTTTTATGCCGGAATTATTCCCAGCATAGATTTGGGAAAATGCACTAATTGTGGTCGATGTCAGGAAGTTTGCCGTTTTGAGGCCATTAAAATAATCAAAAGTCAAACTGTAATTGACCTGGTATCTTGCGAAGGATGCGGCTTGTGTGCTTTGGTTTGTCCGGTGCAGGCTATTCAAATGAAGGAAAATCATTGCGGAGAATGGTACATTTCTGATACAAAATATGGACCTTTAGTATACGCTCGATTGGGCATTGCGGAAGAAAATTCTGGGAAATTAGTTACTTTAGTTCGCCAGAATGCCCAAGCGATTGCTAAAAAAAATGATCTTGAATTAATCATTGTAGATGGACCTCCGGGTATCGGCTGTCCACTTATAGCTACTCTCAGCGGAGCTGATTTAGCTGTAGTGGTCACTGAACCAACTCTTACTGGAATACATGATTTGGAAAGAGTGGTAAAAGTAGCCCAACATTTTGGAATAAAAACGGCAGTTATAATAAATAAATACGATATTAACTTAGAGAATTCATCTAAAATCGAAGACTGGTGCCGAAAAGATAATATAGCGATAATAGGTAAAATCCATTTTGATAATATAATAACTGAAGCTTTGGTAAAAGGGGTACCGGTAGTTGAATATAGTGATAATACAGTAACTAAAGAGATAAAAGATATATGGCAAAAGATAAAAACTATAGTAGAATAAAAAAATTCACCAAATTACTGTTCTCTTAC
>DSEL01000197.1 GCA_011056645.1 Candidatus Atribacteria bacterium | reverse complement strand
CCATAATAAGACGGAGTATGTAGCGATTTAAAACTAAAATACTAAAAATCAAATATCGTGTCTTTTAGGAGAGTTTGTGAGTTGACTTTTAACACAGTATCTAATTTAATATTCCACGATAGGAAAATTTGAGCCATTTGGATAAACCTGTACATCTTGGATAATGCTAATGTTGGGCAACTGTATATCTGATTGCATTACATAGGATTTTACATAAAGATAAGCTTCTTGTAAGCTGACTTTGGTATCCAGATTGCTATCCGCTGGGTAATTGCCATAATACCCACAACCTTCACACAAAGCCATAGTGAATACTCCAAAGGGATCAAAATCGCCCGGTATAACCGGCAAAAGTTCCATACACTCTTGATAGTAATGACAGGAAGTTAAAACTTTATATTGATTGGTGGTGAGCAATCCCTTAGAATCAGCTTGGGAAAATACATTAATAACCTCATTATTAAAAGTATCTAACTTTTCTTTAGAAGTTATTGTTTCATCCATTGACTTTCCGATAAATCCGCCGGAATAGCAGGAATCGAGAAAGACTACTTTAATGCCGGGTATTGCACTTAAAGCACTTTCTAATTCATCTACACTGATCGCTGAATTAGCAAAAGAAGTGAGATCAGCAGGGCAAATATAAGAAGTGTTTCCCACCAGAGCTCCATGACCGCTAAAATAAAAATAAGAAATGTCGTTACTGTCTGCACCCGAAAAAGTAGAGGAGATGTTCTGCAGAATATTTAACTTTATTGCCTGCCAATCTTTCAGATAACTGATGTTGGAAAAAATTATATTTGATGGTCCAAACCTGCATTGTTGTAAAATTTGACGTATTCTATCTACATCATAAGATGGAGCTAATAAATCGTCATTACCTTCATAATTTATATAATCACCAACCCCCACACAGAGAGCACGATATACTATTTCGTCTTGGATCGGTGGTGTATCAATGGTAATTTCTATTGTATCAGTTTTACTTATTGTTCCTTCGATGTATATTACTGTAATAGTGGTTGACCCTGCAGATAAAGCGGTAATTAATCCATTTGAATTTGCAATAGCACAAGTGGGATTATAACTATAGTAGCTGCAATTGCTCAGGGGGACATCTGCCATACTTGAATCTGAATAATATGCAGTAACAGAATTAATAGACTGCGATTCTCCTTCCTCTAAATCCATAGTATCAGGTTGTACTGTAATTCCGGTAAGATAAATTGATAAAATTGGAGGAGTGGGTGTATTAGGAGGATAGGGATATCCCCAGCAACCGGTAAGTAATAATAAACTCAACATTAGAAAAATTAGAAGTATTAAAAAGTCTTTATTTAACGATATGTAATTATACATAATTCATTGCCCTTATTATCCGAATCATATCTTATCATATCAATTCGGCATTTTTTTTAAAATCCTCTTTTTCAATAAATATTTTGGTATAAAAAAAAGATAGGCTACCAGAATCTAAAAGATAGATATAAAGGGCAGCCTATCTTTTTTGCTTTTTGTTAATTTTAATATTTTATATTAATTTGAAGTTGTTTATCGGGATTGATTTACTGATTAAGGGTAAAGATATACGTAATTTGCTCCAGGACTTATGTATTGTGTAACAGAATCATAGCCCCAAGTCCATCCCCAGTAATCAACTGCTTCAAAAAAATGATTTCCTATAGAAACATTATTTATAACGTAAGTACCTTGTAGTCTATCATTAAAATATTGATTGTAATCCATATAAAGGTCATAATAGTACGAACCAGAAACTACTAGGTAAACTGTTCCTGTGGTGGGGTAAGGCATAGGTGAGCATCCCGTAAATCCAATAGCCAATATAGAAACTACTACTAATAAGAAAATACCCTTTAACAAAACATTCTTTTTCATGAATAATTTCCTCCTTTTATTAGTATTAATTACTTAATAAATAAATTCTTCTTTTTGTATAATATTTATTAGAATCCTCCTTTCTTAAATTAATTGTCTAGTCTGGGATTATTGATTACTACTACGACACCATATTTTAAAAATCCTTCTTTTTTTTAAAAAAAATTTTATTTTTTTAAAAAATTCTTTTTTAGTGGTAAAATTTGATTTAAAAATAGCAAGTAACAGGGTCTCAGGAAAATAGAAGCGCATTGTAACGTTTTCTTGCTATTAACTGAAAGATGATTTTCTTTATATAAAAATGAAAAAATAATAACTAAGAACCATCTTTATTTCTTGTATTTAATGCTAACGACTTTAGACAAGCTAGACGCCTGCCCTACGATTTTTTTATTAAAATTGGAGAATTGGTAAATCGGTATATTTGTCAATTGAATAATTGGGGAATTGAAACTTAATCTATAATTTTTTCGACTTCTCATTTATTATATGGTATATTATTAACGATTACAAAAATAGATTTAAAATTTCATTACAAGCACTTGTAGAGTTTCAGGATTTTCGCATTAAGTTTTTTTCTATTCAAGCAAGTATCTAATTAATCTAAAACTATATGCTATACTATATAGTAACGACTATTCACTATTCACTAACAACTAATTAAAAGGAGTCATAATTTATGAAAGCTAAACAGGCAATAATTTTTATTCTAATAATCTTATCAATTAGTTTGACCGGATGTTTTTTATTTCCCCCCAGGAATGTGACTGACGAATGGACAGTAATGATCTATCTCGATTCTGATAATAACCTGGAAAGTGCGGGTATTGATGATATAAACGAAATGGAAATGGCTGGATCAACTTCAGATGTTAATATCATAGTACAAGTCGATCGAATTCCTTACAGTGTATTATCTGCTAACAATCAAGGTTATGCTGATGATATTTCTAACGGAAATTGGACTGCCACCAGGAGATATTATATTACTCAGGATTTTGATCCTGTTCAGATAAATTCTCAGTTAAAAAGTGATTTGGGTGAATTAAATATGGGTGACCCTCAAACCTTAATCGATTTTACCGATTGGGCAATGATTAATTATCCTGCTAAAAAATATCTACTGGTAATCTGGAATCATGGAGGAGGTTTCCGTTCCTTAAACCTAACTAAAGATATTGCCTGGGACGATACTAACGGAGGAGATAAGATCACTATGACTGAATTGGAATACGCCCTTTCTGAGATTAGTGCTCAGATAGGGGGAAATATCGATATAGTGGGGATGGATGCCTGCCTAATGGCTATGACCGAAGTAGCTTATCAGATAAAAGATTATGCCGATATTTTAGTTACCTCAGAGGAGAATGTACCCGTAGATGGCTGGCCTTATGATACTATACTGGCTCAACTGGTGAGTAGTCCTCTTATATCATCCGATCAGTTGGCAGCTGATATTGTTGATAAATATATTTCCTCTTACTCTTATGGCAATGTCACTCTATCAGCAATTGATCTAAGTTATATGGATACATTATCTAGCCAATTATCTAATTTAGCACTTGCCATAATGAGCGATTCTTTAACCCCTAAAAGTAAATATATTTTAGCTTCTGTGAACAGTCAGTATTATGGAGACCCTGATTTTATTGATTTATATGATTTTTGTGGTCAATTATTGTTATATTCCAATAATCTTGGAGTTAGAAACATTGCCTCAGCTATCCAGCAAAGCATAGATTACGCCATAATAAAATCGGAATATAGTGGGGGAATGGTAAACCGTTCCAAAGGGCTTTCAATTTACTTTCCCTATATTGCTTACCATAATTATTATGATAATACTAATTTTTCTCAAGACACATTTTGGAATGAAATGCTTTTATCTTTAGGGTATTAATGATATGATAATAATATGTTTAATCAAAAATATTCATGGCTCATAGTAATAATAATTTTGATATTATCTCTCTCTTTTTATTTTATTTTTAATAAGGGGAAAGAGCAGAGTATTGGGGTGCCAAAAGAAAATATTGAAGAAATAGAAGAAGAAGATATCGAAATAAACGAGGCCCCGGTGAAAATTGAAAAGGGTACCGTGGTAGGGATGAAGGCCGGGAAAAAAGAATGGGAGATCGACGCTGATAAAATATCGTTAGCCGAAGATAGAAAAAAGACCATCTTTGAGAAGATTAAAAAAGCAGTCATATTTAAAGATGATGGATCTTTTCTAAATATTCAGCTTAGTAAATGCATTGCCGATATGGGAAGTAAAAGTATGGAATTAGTAGGAGATGTTATTATCCAGACCGAAGAAGGTGATATCCTAAAAGGTGAAAGATTTTACTGGGATTCAGAAGAGAAGACCTTAGCCAGCTTAGAACCGGTGCAACTATTGGTAAAAGAAAATAATATTTCCGCTGATTGGCTAATTAGCGATGTTGATCTAAACCAGCTTGAATTACAGGGGAACGTAAAAGTAACTTTTAAAATTAACTAATCTTACCTCCATTTTCCGTATTTTCTTTACAATATATTAAATGTGTCTTATTTTTTGAATTTTTTTTTAATTGGTAAATTAGCCAATCGGTCAATTGGCGAATTGAAATACCTTATGTCTAATGCTATCACCTATTCACTAACGACTGATGTGTCTAATATAATCGAAAGGAGTTTTTATATATAATGAAAAATAACAAAAAATTTCTTTTTAATAGATTTTTAATCATGTTTTTAGCCCTGACTTTTATTTTGTTTTTATCATTTTATGCTTCTGCCCAGGAAGAAACAAAAGAGGCTGAAGAATCAGTGGTAAACATAGAAGCAGATAATGTAACTTATGATAAGACTACTGATAAAATGATCTTTGAGGGAAATGTAATAGTTTCTCAGGAAGATATCACGCTAACTGCTCAGTCTGCGGATTTTGATGTTGAAAAAAAAGTTGGCCAGATAAAAGGAGATATAAAATTAGTCCAGAGCGATATCACCATTACCGGTGAAAATCTTGAAGCTTTTCTTAATGATAAGAGGTATATCTTTCAGGAAAAAGTAATATTGGTTCAAGAACGGAAAGATAAAGAAGAGAAAGAAGATAATATTACCTGGAATTGTAATCATCTGGAGATTTTTACCGATACCCAGGACTTAACCGCTACCGGAGAAGTAAAAATATTAAAGAAAGATTATACTATTACTGTTGAACATGCAATCTACAATGATGAGGAGCAGAAGATTACCTTAACCGGCAAAGTAAAAATAGAAGAAGAGAGCGGTAGATGGATCACCGGAGATAAAGCAGTCTTTTATATTGACGGCGAAAGATTAGAAGTAGAAGGAAATGTCCGAAGCGGCATCAAATTAGATTAAAGGTAAACTTTCGTGCCAGGCACTAAAGTTTACCTTTTGGAAAGGAAGGGCGATTTTATGGGAATATTGAATTTAAAAAGAGTAATAGTTATTTTATTGGTAGTTGGAACATTGATAGGTCCTTCCGGATGTGCCAGGTGGCCTTATGGACCAGAACCAGGACCGGGAGACACTGAATATCAATTGGATATTACCATAGAGGTATCAGGAGTAATCAATTCTAATGATGGAATATATTATATTGTTATGGATGCTGATGGAAATTCAGCTACTGGACCGGAATACGATGTTTCATCCTGGGACGAAGAATTTTATTATATTAAATTAGAAGGGGGATTCTTTGATTTTGCTCAAGTAAAGGATGATTCTGAATCAATATTCTATGGAGGCAGTGTTAGTGGAAACAAGATCTATGCAACTATAGCATTAAGTGATATAGGAGATCCGAATAGTGTCGATATAAATGTGGTAACTACTGATACTAAAAATAACAACTATGACCACTTAGATAGTTATTTCAATATTATTAGTACTGTGCTTGGTGCTACTGTTACCAGAGAAGATTCAACAGATGATTCCGGGGATGGCGGAGCAGATTTTGATATAACTAAAGTAACCGCTGTAATCAACACTCTTTATTAATATAATTACCCGTCAGTCAATTGATTAATTATATAACTAGCCCAAAAAAAATGAACATGAGTTCCCTGTTTTAACGAGGATATTTCTGCTTATTTCTGTTATTACCGAAAACTAAATACTTATAAACTACAAATCCAAAAAGGTAGCGGTTATAGCCGCTATGCGTAAATTACTCCTGGTAGCACATGCCGTCTACGAGAATAAGACGGAGTATGTACCAGGTTAAAAAATAATAGAAAGAAAAATTAAACATCGTGTCTTTTAGGAGAGTTTGTTGGTTGACTTTTGACACAGTATCTAGATAGGAATTAGGCTCCTGAATCTTGGCTTTCTTCATACAATACTTGATACTCGATACGAATTAGTATTCACTCACGACTTGCATCTTGCTCTTGCAACTTGTATCTTATACTAACAACTATTCACTATTCACTAACAACTATCTTACTGTCCTCCTATAGTAATCTTCTCTGTCGGGAAAGCTTTGATATAGAATTCTACCCAGATAGACTTGGTAGCTTGTTTATAATTTAGGGTTATCTCACGACAGTGAAGGTCTCTGGTAATTCCCACCACACTATTGCTCAATTTAAAATCTTCTAAATCAAGTACACCTTTATACTTGATTCTCCAATTATCATTTAACTGCAGATCAAGTGTGGAATTTATCTTCTTAGTCCATTCCTTAGTATTTAAATTATAATAGGAACTAAAATTCATCTTCCAATCGTCTTTCGGTTCATACTCCAATTTAGCTACTAAATTTCCAAAATTTTCCGTGACAAAATTGTAGTTAGTGGATAAATCCAGCTTGATTTTTTCAGAAGGCTCTAAAGTTAATTTTCCGGTAATTGTGTTACTTACCGGGGCGATATAATCAAAATTAAAGGGAGTTGGACCTACTGTTTTATTATAATTATAGGATAGAGTAGAGGAAATATAAGGGTTGCCGGCTACTTTTAAGTCTAATTTTCCTCCCACTAAATAACGAGCTTCTCCGCTTAAATAAACATCCTGCCGAAAGATTCCCGAAGGAGTTAAAGTTAAATATTCACCAAAAGGAAAAGCTCTTTTGAGATTAATAATATATTCTCCGCGCCAATTATCTTCATCGGTAGCTTCTTCATAGAAATGTCCCACTGAGGCGTCAATATCATAAATAATCTTAGTATCTCCGATGGTATCAGCATTTTTATTAAAGACAAACTCCGGTAAGCGGTCAATTGTCTTGGAACCATCATCTCCGGTATAATCATCGCCATCGAGATCGAATCTCTTTTCATTTGTCAAATTTAAGGTATAACCATCGCCCTTATATTTTAGTTCCCATTTCGGTTTTAGTTCCAGATCTGCTACTTCCTGACTGGCTTGATTTTTGTCAGTGTAAATTAAAGTGAGGGCAGAATTTAAATTATCACTAATAGTATAGTCATGTTTTAAGGTTATATTACCGTCAACATTTAAATTTTCCATATCTTTTCCGCTAAAATTATATTTACCACTTACCTTGAGATTATATTTTTCTCCTTGTTTATCAAGAGTAAATTGAGTTTTTAAATTATTGCTAATAAGTTCTCCCTCTTTGGCTTTTACTCCGCTATAATCCAGGGTTAATTGTGTTTCAATTTTATTATTAAACTCTTGATCATATTTTACCTTACCGGTAAGATTTATTTTTCCGCTATCTTTTTCTTTGATCTGATACAGGTAAAGAGAGGTTTCTCCAGGGTTATCTTGACTACCTATTTCCCAGGTATGTTCAACCCCCGTTCCGATTCCTTTCTTTTCCAGCCAATCAATATAAAGGGTGCCGTAAGATTTTTCATCAATATAATAGTTAAAAAATGTTTTTATAAACCAGCCGTCTGTACTATTTTGTCCTATTTTGGGAAGAATAGGTTGTTGAGTTTTGCGGTCTAAAAAGATTAAAAAATAGGGGAGGGTAATTATTTTTTTCTTACCTTCATACCAGGAGATGTGACGGGCAATTATCTTGTCTTTAGGGTAAATAATCATTTCTTTGGCGACTATACGATAGTGCGGTTCTTCTAATTTACAGGTGGTAAAACTTCCTTCAGTAATTTCCACGGTTTCCGGGAAATTTTCCATCTTAGCCCCCTGATAATACACCTTTCCCTCGATACCCTCTCCGGTTATTTGACCCTTTAATCGTAGTAAAATTGTTTTTTTGGTTTTCCAGTTATAGGTAAGTTCTTCACAGTGAGTTTCAGTTTCGTCTTGTTGAAAAAGAACCTCTCCGGAAGCGAAGAAAAGATGGGTAGTTAAATTAATGTTCAGGTGTTCAGCTTTTACCTCAATATCCTTATATTTAAGATGAACTTCTTCTTTGGCGACAATCAGATCTTCTCCTTCAATCTTTTCATAAGTAATATATTCGGCGATGAGAGAAATATCCAATTCTTTTTCTGTTTCTACTGTTTCTTCTATCATGGTGCTTTCGTTTATATCTATGGTGGTTTCTTCGATTGCCGGTGTTTCTTGCACCTCCGGTGTGATAGTTGACTCTCCAGTCTCTTCTATCTCTTGGGCAAATGATATCATGGTGAGCCCTAAATTCAAGCCCCCAAAGTTCATCCCTAAAATTAGTGCAGCTATTACTAAAAAAAGTCCTATATTCTTTGCCGGCATTATTGTCATAATCAAGACGTCCTTTTAATGATTATATATAATTTTTACTAATTGATTGGTTACTCAAACAGGTTTTAGATTCACTGTATTTTTTCACTATAGATTATATGCTATATAATAACGAATAATATCATATACTAAATTAATCGGTGAATTGATAAATCGGTCAATCATATTATAT
>DSEL01000196.1 GCA_011056645.1 Candidatus Atribacteria bacterium | reverse complement strand
GCTTCCCGGTAATACCAGTTGGTATACTGATACATCAGTGCCAGGTAATAATTGGCTTCAATAAAGTTCTGATCGATTTCGAGGGCTTTTTGGGCATAATCAATAGCTTCAATCCATAGTTTTCTGCCAGGATAATTGGCACCTTGATAGGTATCTAAGGCTTCTTGCATCTTATTCACTGCCCTTTGCAGGTAGTCCACTGCCTGAGGTTGTGTATTACTGGAAATCTGCAGTTGTTGGGCAAGACCACTGAGAATAAAAATTTGAGAAACGATTAAGAGCAGTAATAGCATCACTGTATAATATATTGTCTTATTCAATTTCAATTTTAAATTCCTCCTTAAAATAGTCTAGGTTATTTTAGAAATAGTTATATATCTTCTTTCAAATCAAGCACTTATTGAGAACACTGGTACTTTGCTTGTAATCAGGTCTTTTTGTTTCCCACCAATAGCAGCACTATACCGCCTACGAGCGCGATACCTCCCACGATTGGGGGTAAGGGAAAGGTTCTTGTCTTCTCAGCAGTTACCTGAACTGGACCAAGGTCAACGACTTTCTCCTTGGACGTATATTGTATGCCTTGATAGGCAAAGGCCACAATCCCCACGATAATGAGGATGATGGCTAACACTGTGTTTGTTTTCATTTATTTAATCCTTTCTTTTATTAGATAGATGATTTCTCTTACTGACTAATCTGCTCGATCGACTGCACGAGCTTAGAAGCGACTTCGTTGTTCACTTTTTTATTATTCAAAATAGTTTCACAGGTAATGCTTTCTTCGTAAAATTTCCTGTTGGCTTTTGTATCGGCATGAATCATGGAACCGGTCAGGGTAAAACCGGCGTAGAGACCCTTGCTATAAGAGTAAGCGTAGATGGAATCGTTGAAATCAACGGTCGTTTGCAAGGAATCACCTAAGGGCCCCGGGGCAATGCTAATATCTGCTCCGATTTCAAAATCAGTACTCTTAAAGGCAGCCAGAGCTTTATCATCCATCAGCAATAATACCAGGGACACTTCCTGAATACCAATCTGTAGACCGACCGAAGCGGTTTTAAGCTCTATAAATGCCGGGCCATACCACTCCTGGGTGGATCTATCCTTTCGAAGAACGATACCATCCCCAAACATGGCACCCCAACCTAATCCCACGTTGACTAATCTGGGGTAGATGACGATGCCTCCTGCTCTTGCCAAGAGTTGGCTAAATGCCCCGGCCTGATCTTTACGAGAAGCCATTTCCTCCAATACATCCTTACATTTTTCTATTTTAACTTCCTCATCAGTTAATTGCGCCTGGACAAAGCCGGTGATAAACAGGGTAAAAACCATAACCAAGATGAACATAAGTATACACTTTTTCATTTTTAAATCTCCTTTTCATTTTATATTTTGTATCTTTTTAGAAAACTTGAGATAAATACTTTGAGCGGATAGATACCTTTCCTGCTCTTGATATTTCAGGGCTCTATAATAGATATAGAGCCCTTTTTAAATTTTCTTACCTTATGTGTATTTTTCATTAGAATAATTCTAATACTCCATGGTAATCTTATCCATCTTAACATCGAGAGTAGTCGTTTCACCGGCATATATCCATGTCTCTTCTACCCAGGTTCTATATCCATCATTAACTAGGGTAATCTCATATATTCCTTCTCCCATTTCCTCTAGGGTTATAGGTTGAGAGGATAAGGTTGCCGCCTGATAAGTTCCGTTTACAAATATTTTTGCTTTACTTACATTACAGTAAATCTCAATTGAACCATCGCTTATTTCGGGAGCCAGGTAAGCATCGACCGTCTGGGTTTGGCGTGCAGTAACCACAATAGTACTCACCCAATCGAGATACCCCTCTTTAGTAATCAACAATTCATGGTACCCCTGTTTAATATCCTTTAATTCTACATCTTTCTTCGCAGAAGTTCTTCTCTGGTAGTTTCCATCTAAATAAATGTTAGCTCCATCTATATTAGAGTAAACGGAGATTGAACCGGTACCATATTCCGGGATAGGAACTAAATTGGCAGAAACTGTGGTGGTGCGAGAAGGAGAAACGGAGACATTTTCAATCTGATCCCGATAACCTTCCATAACAAAGCTGATACGATGCTGTCCCGGACTAATCCGGTCTAAATTAATGGGGGTTGTCCCCATGTAATTATTGTCCAGGTATACTTTAACTTTATTAGGTTTGGAATGAACAATAATTCTGCCATAATTAGTGGGAGGGGGCGGAATGGGTCTTATCGTATAGCTTAACAGATTACTCGAAGTCCAGGCAGTAGGAGGTATAGTTGTTATTATACCTCTAATCGTTTGGGTATATTTGTTATAATCCGGACTTACTTCGGGCATAAATTGTTTAGAGATTAAATCTTTTTCCTTGGGACTAAAGGTTATTGACCTGGTAGTGGCAAACCCCTGAACATATTCCATGCCCGGTCTGGTGTCAGCATCAATAATCCCTTCGATGGATCTAGTTTCTCCTGCTCTCACGAAATCATGGGGCGAATACTGGTTCGGGAAGATAATTTTTACTCTACCTTCGTTATCGTAACTATATATCCGCACAAATGAATCCTGAGAAGCCTGGAATAGAATCACAATTCTCTCCCCGGCTTGATAGGTTGCTCTCCCTTCTTGATCCAACCATAATTTAAGAGAAAAAGGTGGGCGGGGGTTAATAATCTGAATACTTTTCATCTTCGCTTCTTCCTGTGGACTAGGGCTCTGGGAGTAGCCTACTCCGATGATAGTAAAACAAAGTAGTAAGGTTAAGGCGACCAGAACACAGGTTAGTATTTTTCTTCTAATTGGAAATAATAGTCTTGTTGACATTTTTAAAATTCTCCTTTTTTTGTCGACAGTGCTATAGTCATTTAGTCACACTGTCAAGACAGGCATCTCGCCTGCTCGATACATAATAGATATCACGTTACATGATACGGACAGTTCTCGTTTTGAGGAGCTGTCTCTAACCTTGTCTATTTTTCTAGAGCTTCTTTTTTGAAATGGAAGCACCTCCTTGCTGATTTCAACATATTTCCGGGTCATTTTATGTCTTCTTTATAAGCTTAATAAGAGTAATCCTACAATTTATTTTATTATATTTCCCTTAGGTAAATATTAATTTTAAATTAACTTTGTTAGGTATACTATATTTGTTCCAAAATCTTTCTTTAAATTAAAATAACTTATAGAAGCAAAAATATTTTTAGAGACACCTTCCCTTATATTATCTTATTTTACTTTTCTCAATCGGAGAAACACAAGGATTAAATTCTAAGATTACCTAATATTCCAAATGCTTGTAATAACCAAAGAATGACTACAATAACTACAACGACATTTAAAATCTTCTTGATTTTGGCATCCATTGGTATATAGGTATTAATTAACCACAGAATTACCCCAACAACAATTAAAACAACCAATAATGAAATTAAAGACATGTTCCTCTCCTCCTTTCAGATAGAATAATTTTCACAACTTTAAGCATCTTGATATTTCATTTCTCGATACTTCTTCAATTATTTATTTCTTCGCCTTCTAAAAATGCATCCAAATTCTCTTTAGTTACATACCAGTTTTTGCCTATCTTATGACCTTTAATTCTACCTTTTCTAAAATATGCACGGATAGTAAACGAAGTAATAGGTAATATTTTAGCTAGATCTTCAACTGAATACAGTTTCTTTTCTTCCACTTTTATAGGCATAACTTTAAAACTCCTTTTTGGTTAGATTTGTTTTAATATCTTATTTGTTTATATATTAGCACATTATTTATTATATTGCAATATTATTTAACATAAATTATTTTATATTATTATATGTTATTATTATTTAAT
>DSEL01000195.1 GCA_011056645.1 Candidatus Atribacteria bacterium | reverse complement strand
TTTCCTCGTTTTTGTAATAGCCTTTCATAACCATCGGGCCTTTGGCAAACACAATACCCATTTCACCATTAGCCACTTCTTTACTATGATTATCTTTATCGACAATTTTTATTTCTACTTCCGAAAGGAGGGGTCCTACGCTAAACATAATCCTATTTTTAGGATTTCTGGCGGTTAGAACAGGTGAAGTTTCAGTTAATCCATATCCTTCACAGACTATAATTCCCACTATATTGAAAAATATATC
The DNA here is from genome assembly GCA_011056645.1 of Candidatus Atribacteria bacterium. NCBI lineage: Bacteria > Pseudomonadati > Atribacterota > Candidatus Phoenicimicrobiia > Candidatus Pheonicimicrobiales > Candidatus Phoenicimicrobiaceae > Candidatus Sediminicultor > Candidatus Sediminicultor quartus. The sequence goes on along the minus strand of DSEL01000195.1, from coordinate 1,754 downwards.
TATAGCTTCCAAAAGGGCTCCGCCCCCGCTGATAGCGAATCTTAATTCTCCCCCGGTTAACTCTCTAATCTTTTTAAAGACTAATTTATCAGCAATTCTGTATTTCCAGTCTAATTTTTTAACTATACTTTTAGCCTGGTTTATTTCTTCAAGAGTATGTTCAGCCCTATCAAATAAGGGAATAGTATTATTTAAAATTCCTTCTGCTTCTTTATATTTTCCCCCAAGTTTAATAGCCCAATTAAATATAATTTTTTGCAGAGAGTTTCCTTTTTTAATATTATCCATGATTCCTTTGTACACACTTTCCCAGACTCGGGGGACACTACATATAATTGTTGGTTTCTCATCTTTCAAATCTGGGAGGAGAACTTGTTTAAAGGGTTTACTGTAAGCGGTTGAAGCTCCTGTGCTTAGAGCGAGATATTCCGCTGTTCGCTCAAAAATATGCCAGGAAGGTAGAACCGATAACCATCTATCTTTTTCGTTCAGTTCCTGTGCTGGAGGAGTTACCCTGACATTATGTATAAAGTTGGAATTCGTAAGCATAACTCCCTTGGGGTCAGCGGTAGTCCCGGAAGTATAGATAATAGTAACCAAATCTTCAGGGAGAGCAGTTTTAGATATTTCTGAAAACCTTGTATCTCCTTTATTTAATAACTTTTCTCCCAATCTGTTTATTTCCTCAAAAGAAAAAATTGCCGGAGTATGTATCTCATTATAATTTTTTTCTATAACTATCATTCTTTCAAGTAGACTATTTTGAATGAAATCGTGGTCATCTTTAGATTTGGTAAATTTTATAATCTCATCAATATTATCTTCCAAATATTTTTTTAAAAAGGTTTTAGCCTTTTTAGATAGGAAAAATATTTTACTCTGATTTCTTGTCATGTAATGAATGGCAGCAAGGAATTTTTTACTGATTTTTTCCCCCTCTTCAAATGGAAGTGAGGTAGTCCATTCCATAGCATCTTCTTCATCTGAAAATAGTTTGATCTTATCCATTAAGATGATTTGTTTTATTTTAGGAAGATTATGGGCAATGCTATAAAATTCTGCCCACTGTTTTTCTCCTTCTAGGATGGCAGCGATAGAATCAGAATGGTTAAGCTTGAATTGAATATCATGTAGTGAGCTTGTTCCGCTGCAAGGGACATCCACAGCGCGCAAATTGATAATGGCCAAATCAGCAATAATCCATTCAAGGCGATTTTCACTTATTAAGCCCAAATGATCGAATTTTTTTATTCCGATGTCAATAAGTCCAGTTCCAAATATTTCTACTTTATTATAGAATTTTCGATAAGTTAATGGTTCAAATTTTTCCTCTTTTTTTACTTTGAAGGCAATTCTCTTCCCATGTAAATTAACACTGTTTTTTAACATTTCGGGTAAGGTTTGTAGTTTCATAACCATAACTCCTTGGTTTAATTTAAATATTTAATTCTTATAATTTATAAAATGCTTATAATCTAATTTGTAATACAAATAATCTATTTGATTTTATTCCCACAATATACAATGCGCAATACTTTATATTCAATACAAAGTTAATTGGATAATTGATCTATTATTTTGTCTTTCATCTTATGGTTTTAATTGGTCAATTGGCGAATTGGTCAATTAATTTATCCACAAATTTTATCTATATCTTCTTTATATTTCTTGTGTATCTCAAATCTCTTCATCTTTAAGGTTTCGGTTATTTCTCCCGCTTCCATGGTAAACTCATGGGGGAGTAGTGTTATCCC
>DSEL01000194.1 GCA_011056645.1 Candidatus Atribacteria bacterium | reverse complement strand
CTTAGAGGGTTTATTGAAAGACCCACATCAAAGCTTAGAAGAACATATTACAATATATAATGCAATTAAAGAGCACAATGCTGACCTTGCCGATAAGATGATGTTTTTTCATCTTATTGACTCAAAAGGAAGAATAAAGGAAAAAATTAGAGAAAGTTAGGCGAAATAGATGGCCAAAATTAAAAATGACCGTTTAGTTGATTTAGTTTATGAAAAAGTTAAAAAAATGATCCTTGATGGAGCACTCATCCCGGGAGAAAAAATTAACAAGATAGAACTTGCCAATATTTTGGGAGTAAGTATTACCCCCGTTAATGAAGTGGTAAATCGACTTACCGGAGAAAAGTTTATTGATAAAGTAAATGGGTCTGGTTATTTTGTAAAAAAATTAACTTTTGAAGAGCTAAAAGAATTTTTTGCGGTTAGGGCTGGACTTGAAGGAATAGCAATTAGATTGTGTATTAATGAGCTTTCTGATAAAAAATTAAAAGAATTTAATAATTTCTTTAATAAATTTATACTTCCATTGGACGAAGAAGAAAGTAAATTTTATTTAAAAACAGACCAGGAATTTCATGAAAAAATTATAAATCTATGTGGTAATTCTATCATAATAGATTTTAATAAAAACTTTAATTTTATTATGAAAAGTTATCAAAAAGGCCTAATAAGACCCCCCGAAGAAACTCTTGCAGAGCATAGGGAAATTATAAAATCAATCCTGGAACGTAATGGTCAAAAAGCCCAGGGATTAATTATGTCACATCACCTAAAATCAAGAGAAGTTTTAAAAACCAAACATTTAAAATATTAATAGAAGTTATTAATATTTTAATGACTACTATTTCCCCAGAAATAATATATAAATTTTTATTGTTTTATAATTAATTTTAGAAAAAAGGGAAAGTACCATATGATTATGAGAAGCGAGTGGGAAAAAGCTTGTGATTGGGCTTGGAATTTTGTGAAAGATTCAGGCATGATTGTCAAAAATAAAGAAATTAATTCTATTGAAATTGCAGATCTCGGTTTGAATGAATTTCATATTACTGGCCTTCATATCCTCTCTCTGTTTAGTACGGAGTGGGTTGGTGCAAAACTTCTTATTTTAAAACCAAATCAATTTTTTCCTGAACATAAACATCCTCCCTTAGAAAAAGAAAAATTTCCCGGTAAAACTGAAGTTATTAGGGGCCAATGGGGAGACTTTTATTTAGTAGTTCCTGGGAGCATAACCCGTAATCCAAAAGCAACCCCCCCCTCACATCGAAAAAAATATATTGATATCTGGCATGAAATTGTGATACATCCTGGCGATCAGTATATCATTTCACCAAATATCTGGCACTGGTTTCAAGCTGGTCCCGCAGGGGCAATTGTTTGGAGTATTTCCTCAAAGTTAACTGATGTTGAAGACAAATTTAAAGATCCACAGGTTAAACGTAAAACTATTATTATAGACGATTAATAATTTCAATTCCTATTGTTTTTAATTAAAGAATTACTTTTATAGAAGTAACTTATAATATAAAAATTGGGATTAAAATGAATGAACGAAAAAAGTTTAGATTGGAATAATTTTGCTAAAGAACTTTCTCCTACTATTCCCGAGAATAAAATAAATAAGGAATGGTTAAATGCAGTAGACAGCATAAAGAGAAAAATTATTGTTTTAGATGATGACCCTACAGGAATACAGACAGTACACTCTATACCAGTTTATACTTCTTGGGATTTCTCTACCCTAAGACAAATAATGAAAGATAAATATAAGATAACATACATTCTTACTAACTCACGTGCTTTAACTGCTCTTGAAACACAAAGACTCCATAAACAATTAGCTAGGGATTTAAAACAGATTGCCTTAGAGGAGGGAAAAAAGTTTTTACTTATTTCTAGAAGTGATTCTACTCTTAGAGGCCACTATCCACTCGAAACAAAAACAATTTACGATGAATTAAAAAAGGAGGAAGAAATAGATGGAGAGATAATCATTCCTTTCTTTTTAGAAGGTGGACGATTTACCTTTAATGATATACATTATATTAAAGAAGGGGCCGTATTGGTGCCGATAGGCCAGACAGAATTTGCGCTAGATAGTGTTTTTGTATATGTGGCTTCAAATCTAAAAGAATGGATAGAAGAAAAGACTGCTGGGCAATATCCCGCAGATCAAGTTATTAGTATTTCCTTAAAAATGTTAAGAGCAAAAGATATAAAGGGAGTACTGCATAAACTTTTAGAAGTAAAGAACTTCAATAAAGTAATTGTAAATGCTCTAGAATACACTGATATAAAAGTATTTTTGATAGCCTTATCTGAAAGTATAAACAAGGGAAAAAATTTTCTTTTTCGCACTGCAGCTTCCTTTGTGCAGGTAATTGGCGGAATCACTCCGAAACCCCTTTTAACCAAAGAAACTTTGTATCCAAAAGGAAAACCCTCTATACCAGGTTTAATTATTATCGGTTCATATGTCCAAAAAACTACCCAACAAATGAAAAAATTAGGCGAGCTTTCTAATCTAATTTGGATAGAATGGGATGTTAGTCAAGCAAAAACCCAAAAGTATTTAAAGGTAGAAGTCGATAGAGTCATGTCTGAAGTTAAAAAAGGATTTAATTTCGGAAATGATGTTTGTATTTATACTTCACGGGAGTATTATAGAAACAATTCGCAAAATGAAAATAGTGATAAAAATCTCATTTTTTCTTCTCGCGTTTCAGAGGGGTTGGTTAAAGTAGTGCAGGCTCTTAAAATAAAGCCAGGTTTTCTTGTGGCAAAGGGAGGAATTACCTCCAGTGATATTGGAGTAAAAGGCCTTAATGTAAGAAGAGCAATGGTAATGGGGCAAATTCAACCAGGAATTCCTGTGTGGAAATTAGGTTCTGAAAGTCGTTTCCCAGGCCTACCTTACATTATTTTTCCGGGAAATGTTGGCACAGATGATACTTTGAAAAAAGTTGTAGAAATATTAAGAGAATAAAAAATAGAAGATATTTTTCTGAAACTATTAGCAATTTAAAATTTTAAGATAACTCTTTATTAAACTTTTACAGAAAGGATTTATAGAATATGAAAAAATATTCATTAGGAAAGACAGGGATCAAAGTAACTGAATTATGTTTTGGTGCATTGCCCATAGGACCTATGCAGGCAAATATACCTATTGAAAAAGGAGCAAAACTTATACGCACAGCTTTGGAAAAAGGAATAAATTTTATCGAT
>DSEL01000193.1 GCA_011056645.1 Candidatus Atribacteria bacterium | reverse complement strand
CCCAAGACCCCAAAGAGCCGGCTATCTTTAATAAAGATAGCAGATTATCTTGCTGTCTATTATAGTACCGTAAGCAGAGTGATCAAAAAGAGTAGAGCGGGAAGATGAAGAGTGATATGGCAAAGTCCGACCCTCGTTACTCTTGCAAGATTTGTAGAGAAGCTTAGGAAAGTTTTTTAGTTAAAGTCGAAAGTAAGACCTAAGAAGAAAGTCAATAAATAGGTGTCTGTCCCTATTTGTCCCTATTATTACTTAGGGGGAGCTTGCTAATTCAAGCCCTTTGGCATTTGCTGAAGGGCTTTTTATTTTTATGAATTATTTTTCAGAAAAAGAAGGATTTTAACCTAAAAAGTCGAATATAATAGCAAGGCTCTTGTAATTATTATCCTAACATTTATATATAAAATAAAAACAAAGAAAAACTTCCGGCTTTAGAGGCAAAAAAGTAAACAATAACTTTTTACTAAATTTCATATGTTAAGGAATCACTTTAAAATACCTCAAGGTTATCCCGGAAGAAAAGAGAAGAGAAATAATAAAAGAATGGATGAATTAATTCCGAAAGGATTAAAGCGTGGTAAAGAACCATTAGCTGTCACATTTTGGTGGTGAGTAAACTATGAATATTTTACCATTTCTACATTTTTTTGTATTTTTGGCCTATTCCTGCCTGTTAGTTTTTTTGCTGTGGAAAGATCCAAAATCTTTACTTAACCGGGTTTGTGCTGCTCTTCTTGCCTGTTTTGTTGTATGGAGTTTTACGTTGATTTTTATTTATAGTCCAAGTGCCTTAAAAGATACTGTTATATTATCTGATAATGTTGGTTCCATCGGGTGGATTGGATTCGCTAGTTTTTTTTTATGGTTTTCTCTTATTTTCACCGAAAAGAAAAAGATATTAAAAACAAGAATTATTTATCCCTCTATCTTTATTCTGCCTTTGCTCTTTATCTATAAACAATGGACAGGTTTTTTAACCGTAGATTATATTCAGCAACCCTGGGGGTGGGAAAGTGTTTGGTCAGACTCAATCTGGTCTTATCTTTTTTATTTCTATTATCTTTCATTTATGTTAATGGGACTTTATCTGATCTTAAATATCAGGAGAAAAACAGAAGAACCCCTTAAGAAAAAACAGGCAAGAATAATCTTTGTTACTGCGTTGGTTTCCCTTTTTTTAAGCACTTTGACAGATATAATACTTCCAGCATTGAATATTTATACCCTACCTTCCTTAGGGAATGTGTTTGCACTCATTTGGGCATCCGGAATAGTTTATGCCATAGCCAAATATAGACTGATGGTTATCACCCCGGTTGCCGCCGCTGAAAACATTATCTCTACCATGACTGATTCCTTGATCTTGTTAGATAGAGAAGGGAATATAGCCAGCGTAAATAAAGCTGCCCTGGATTTATCCGGATATGAGAAGGAAGAACTCACCGGAAAGCCAATAGAGCTGTTATTTAGAGAAAATAATTTCAAAACCACCTTGCTGGATAAAGCCCTGAAGAAAGAAGCTATCAGAAATTATGAGCTTGATTTTAATACAAAAACAGGAGACAATATAGCGGTCATTTTTTCCAGTTCTACCATGTTGGACAGGGCAGGAGGCATAATTGGCATTGTTTGTATCATCCAAGACAATACCCAACGTAAACAGGCGGAAGAAACCCTAAAGAAAAGTCAGCAGGAATTTACCAGTCTTTTTCAAAGCAATCCCGAGGCAACCATCTATTTGGATAAAGATGGCAATATCCTCAATATCAATAACAGATTTATCGAACTTTTCGGTTATACCCTTGAGGAGATAAAAGGAAAGAATATAGATTCCGGCTTAGTCCAGCCCCCGGATAAAATTAAAGAATCCAAAAAGTTAACTGAGGATGCTTTAAAAGAAAATTATATCAGTATTGAAACCATCAGGAAGAAGAAAGATGGTACTTTATTCCCGGTCCACGTATCAGGATCACCCCTGCATATAGACGGTAAGTATCACGGTTTGATAGGAATATACCAGGATATCAGCGAAAGAAAAGGAATGGAAGAGAAACTGGAAAAAATTGCCCGGATTGATGCATTGACCGGTTGTTATAATCGAAAATATGGATTGGAACTGCTGGACCGGCAGATGAAACTATCTCGTCGTAGTAATTCTCCTCTCTTGCTGGCTTTCCTGGATATAGATAGATTTAAATCCATCAATGATACTTTTGGTCATGGAGAAGGCGATCAGGTTTTACAAGAAACAGTCAACCTTTTCAAATCTACCTTAAGAGAAATTGATATCATCTGCCGTATGGGAGGAGATGAATTCTTATTAATATTTCCGGATAACTCTTTAAAAGAAGCACTCTTAATTAAGGAAAGATTGGATAGAGATTTAATTAAATTAAACCAAAGTCTAAAGAAACCTTACAAGATAGACCTCAGTATCGGTCTTTCGGAGTATAATCCTGTTAATCCTCTAACCATGGATGAATTAATCCGTGTAGCCGATCAGAGGATGTATGAAGAGAAGAATAACAAAAAACAAAAAAAAGAATAGTTTTTTGGATAAAATAAAATTATTTAAAAACCCAATATTTTGAAAGTTTCATAAAATATAATTAATAAACATCTTAAAAGATAATCTTTGAAAATTTTATTGAATATTATATCCGGAGTGTAGTGGCGACTTAGAAAGAGTTAAATAATTAAACAAAAGAGAATGTTAAATAATTTATAAGACTTAAATGATAGTATACTTTTCATATACTTATTTACTTTAAGGCATAAACAGGAGGAGAACAAATTGAAAGACGAGAGTAAGACAAAAGCAAACTTAATAAAAAATTTAAAAACATTGCGGAAGAAACAAGAAAAAAGCACAGCAAATAATATCACCGAGCGTAAGCAGGCAAAAGGAAAATTGCAGGATTCAGAAGAATATTTAAAAATGTTATTTGATTATGCACCCGGTGCTTATTATATTAGTGATTTAAAAGGTAATTTTATCGGTGGTAATAAGGCAGCGGAAAGATTAACTGGTTATAAAGTAGAAGAATTAATCGGAAAGAATTTCATAAGATTAAAATTACTTTCTCTTACTGATATACCCAAAGCCGCTGAATTGTTAGTAAAAAATTTTAGGGGACAACCAACCGGACCGGATGAGTTTGTATTGAATCGAAAAGATAACAGTAAGGTGACAGTTGAAATCTCCACTTATCCGATAAAGATTAAAGGGAAAACTTTAGTGTTGGGCATGGTAAGTGACATTACCCAGCGCAAGAAAGCCATAAAAGATATAGAGGAACTCGCAAAATTCCCTGCCGAGAATCCCAATCCCGTGCTTCGTATATCCAGGGATGGAACCGTACTTTACCACAACCCCTCCAGCGAGCCATTGCTTGAACAATGGCATTATCAGAAAGGGAAACCGCTCCAGAATAGGTGGTACCAGTTGGTGCTTGATGCCCTTCGCGATGAGGACATTAAGACCGTAGAAACTGAAATTGGCGATAAGGTCGCTTTCTTGACCTTTGCTCCGATTGTTGAAAAGGATTTTGTAAATGTCTACGGATCGGATATCACTGAACTTAAGCAGGGAGAAGAAAGAATTAAACACCTTAATCTGATTCTTCGTGCCATTCGTAACATTAACCAACTGATTTTCCAAGAAAAGGACCGTGAAAGATTAATAAAGGGTGCTTGCAATAGTCTTACGGCAACACGCGGTTATTATAGTAGCTTCATAGTGTTACTGGACGAAAAGGGGAAGATTGATACCTACGCTGAGGCTGGTTTGGGAGAAGACTTTTTGCCTATGCTTAAATTATTAAAGAAAGGTGAGCTGACTACTTTCGGTCAGATAGCCTTAAAGCAAGAGGATGTTGTAATCATCAAAGACCCGGCATCTGCCTGTCCCGATTGTCCGCTGGTACCGGTATGTTCCGCCCGGGGAAGCGTCATGACCGTCCGCTTAGGACGCGAGGGAAAGATCTACGGTGTGATGTCGGTCTCTATCCCTGCCCATTTTATTACTGATAAAGAAGAACAAGCCTTGTTTTTGGAGGCTGCAGGAGATATGGCTTTAGGTTTAAACGGCATTGAAATGAGGAAAAAACTGGATAAGCAAACCCATGATCTCAAGCAAAGGGTCAAGGAATTGAAAAGAGCTATGGATGCAACTCTTGACACTATGTCCAAGATAGTAGAGGCCAAAGACCCCTATACTGCCGGCCACCAGCGAAGGGTTTCTCAGCTGGCTACAGCCATAGCTAAGGAGTTAAACTTTTCTCAAGACAAAATTGAAGGGATAAGGATTGCCTCTTTAATCCATGATATTGGGAAGATCGGCCTGCCTACTGAGATCTTAAGCAAGCCCACCAAGCTATCTGATATAGAATTTAGTTTAATCAAAGAACATCCCAAAATTGGATATAATATCTTACAATCCATAGATTTTTCCTATCCGGTAGCAGAAATTGTCCTTCAGCATCATGAAAGATTGGATGGTTCAGGATATCCCCATCATTTAAAAGGTGATCAGATTTCCCTGGAAGCCTGCATTATAGGAGTGGCTGATGTGGTCGAGGCGATGTCTTCTCACCGACCTTATCGTCCGGCATTAGGCATCAATAAAGCCTTGGAAGAAATCTCTAAAAATAAAGGCACCCTCTATGACACAGAAGTAGTGGATACCTGCTTGATACTCTTCAAAGAAAAAGGATTTAAATTTGAATAAATAAAAGCGATTTACTTTTCTCTTAAGGGAAAGGCATGATGTTATATTCTTATTGAGTAAAAGCTCAATGAACAGTTACCCTTGGATAAGATTAATTTTAATATTATTTTATGGAGGTGTATATTAAAAAGATGAAGAATATAAATAAGAAAGAAGCCCAACTTATAGAAGAGTTACAAGAAATGCATAAAAAGGTTGCCGATTTAGAAAAAAAAGTAGTTAGGGATAATCGGCTGGAGAAAGAACTCCAGCAGAGTGACGAAAAGTTACAAAAATTCATAGAAGGTATTGCCTATATTATTGCGGAAATAGTTGAGATAAGAGACCCCTACCTCAGAGGCCACCACCAAAGGGTCTCCAAACTTGCTGCTGCCATAGCCCAGGAGATGAAACTCCTTCAGGATAAGATTGAAGGAGTAAAGATTGCTTCCCTGGTTCATGATGTGGGGATGATCAATTTACCCACTGAAATCGTCAGTAAGCCGAGTGCACTATTTGAAGTAGAATTAAATTTTGTTAAAAATTATCCCAGAACAGGTTATGAAATCTTAAAAAAAGCAGATTTTCCCTGGCCTATTGCTGAAATTGTCTTTCAACATCAAGAAAAGATAGACGGGTCAGGATACCCAAGAGGGTTAAAAGGTGCCGAAATTCTTATCGAGGCAAAAATATTAGGGGTAGCGAATGTGGTCGAGGCCATGTCTTCTTGTAAATCCTACCGGCCTGCTCTTAGCATTGATGAATCTTTAAGGGAAATTTCAAAGTATAAAAATATTCTTTTTGACCCGGAAGTGGTGGATGCCTGTCTTAAACTCTTCAAGGAAAATAAAATAAATAATAGAAAATAAATAGGTGTCTGTCCCTATTATTTATTATTTACCCATTTCTTTTCTTTCAGGAGTGCAATAATAGGAGGTGCAATAAGATGAAAGATGAGGATAAGTCAAAAGCTGAGCTATTAAAAGAATTGGAGATTTTAAAGGAGCAAGATTTAAGGGAGAGCGAAGAGAAATATAGAAACCTGATAGAAAGTGTAAACGAATCCATTATCTCAGTAGATCTTCAAGGTAAACTTTTAACTTTAAATAGTCTTGCTGTATCCTATTTGGGGGGGTCAGCAGAAGATTATATAGGAAAGACCTTATGGGATATTTTCCCTCCCAAAGTAGCCGAAGAGAGATTCGCAGGAATGCAAAAAGTCATTCAATCAGGAGAGTCTCTGGTTACAGAAAGTTATATTCCCTTTCAAGGAAAGATGCTTTGTTTTCTTTATGGTATGCAGCCCATTAAGAATAGAGCAGGAGAGATTTATGCTGTTTTAATCTTAGCCAGTGATATCAGCGAACAAAAACAGACAGAAGAAAAATTGAAGGCTTCGGAAGAGTATTTACAGATCTTATTTGATTATGCCCCCGATGCTTATTATATCAGTGATTTGGAAGGTAATTTTGTCGATTGTAACCGGGAAGCCGAGAGATTGACTGGCTATAAAAAAGAAGAGTTAATCGGAAAGAATTTCCTAAAATTAAAATTGTTTTCTACGAATGATCTAACCAAATTAAGTAAGCTGTTTCATAAAAATCTTAACGAATTAATAGGGAGAATGGGTGAAGTTATATTAATTAAAAAAGACCATGCCAAGGTGATAGTGGAGATCTCCTCTTATACGGTAAATATTAAGGGAAGGATTTTAGCCTTAACTATGATAAGGGATATTAGCGATCGTAAAAAAGCAGAGGAGGCTTTGATAGAATCCGAAGAAAGATACCGTACCATTTTTGAAAATACCGGTACTGCGATGTTAGTTGTCGAAGAAGACACCACTAGCTCCATGGTAAATTCCCAATGCGAAAAACTGAGCGGTTATTCTAAAGAGGAAATCGAAAATAAGATGAAATGGACCGATTTTGTGGTCCCGGAAGACTTAGAAAAAATGAAAAAATATCATCTTGAAAGGAGAAAAAACGGAGGAAAAACGCCCACAGAATATGAATTTCGTATGATGGATAAAAAAGGCAGGGTGAAAGATATCTTCATGAAAATTGGCATGATTCCTCATACTAAAAAGAGCGTTGCTTCTTTAATAGATATCACCGCACGCAAACAAACAGAAGGTAACCTAAAAAATGCAAAAGATGAGCTGCAAACGATTCTAGACTCAGTGCCTGCTATTATTTTTTATAGAGATACAGAAGATAAAATTATCCGAGTAAGTAAAACTTCAGCTGATTTATTAAAGCTACCGATAAAAGATATAATAGGTAAGACTACAGAAGAACTTTTCCCCCAAGAACAGGCTGAGAAGATGAAAAGAGATGATCGGGAAGTGATCATTTCCGGAAAAGCAAAAAGAAATATCATCCAATCCTATACAGCGTCGGATGGAATACGATGGCAAATTGTTGATAAGGTACCTTACATAAATAAGGAAGGCAAAATAAATGGTGTTATCAGTTTAGCTAAAGATATCACAGAACAGAGAAACACAGAACAAAAACTCCAAGAGACTTTACAGAGACTCCAAAAAACCATGACTGCAGTCCTTGACACCATATCCAGGATCGTCGAGGCCAAAGACCCCTATACTGCTGGCCATCAGCGGAGGGTCTCTCAACTGGCTACAGCCATTGCTCTCGAACTAAACCTTCCCCAGGATCAGCTGGAAGGAATAAGGATATCTTCCTTGATCCATGATATCGGAAAGATCGGCATACCTATTGAAATTTTAAGCAAGCCTACCAAATTAAGCGATATAGAATTTAGTCTGATCAAAGCACATCCCCAATTAGGATATGATATCTTAAAATCCATCGATTTCGCCTATCCGATAGCCCAAATAGTCCTGCAACATCACGAAAGATTAGATGGCTCCGGATATCCTGAAGGTTTAGAAGGTGATAACATTTTATTTGAAGCTAAAATTATAGGAGTGGCTGATACAGTCGAAGCCATGTCTTCTCACCGACCCTACCGCCCGGCATTAGATATCGATATAGCCCTGGAAGAAATCAGTCAGAACCGAGGTATCCTCTATGATCCGGAAGTAGTGGATGTTTGCCTGAAGCTCTTCAAGGAAAAGGGATTTAAATTTGAATAGTTGGGGAAATAATTAGTATTCAATTCACAAAAAAACAGCGGACGGTTCTTTGTTTTTTTCGAAAAGCGGGACCCAAACAGATTCATACATTTACTTGTTTTGATACCCCTTAATTGTTATAATATACCGCATGGGCACTATAGGTACTATAGACACTTTTTAGCTTGAACCTGAAATTTCAAAATCAAGGAAAATAATGATGAACTCTAACTTTTCGGTATGCCATAAAATCTCTGAAAATATCAATAAGGTAATCGTAGGAAAAAATAAAGCGATTGAATTGATCCTGGTCGCTCTGTTGGCTGAAGGACATCTTCTTCTGGAGGATGTCCCAGGAGTGGGTAAAACGCTTATGGCCAGATCCTTAGCCAGAAGCATTGGCGGGACATTCCATCGTATCCAATTTACCCCGGATTTACTCCCCTCCGATATAACCGGCTTTAATATCTATAACCAAAGAGAGGGTCAATTTATTTTCCAACCGGGTCCGGTCATGGCCAACATTCTTCTGGCCGATGAGATCAATCGAGCCATTCCCAGAAGCCAATCCAGTTTGCTGGAAAGTATGCAGGAAAGACAGGTGACCGTGGATAGTGTAACCAGGGCGCTCCCTTCCCCATTTTTTGTTATCGCCACCCAAAATCCCATTGAACTGGAGGGAACTTTCCCTCTCCCGGAAGCACAGCTGGATAGGTTTTTAATGCAGATTAAGTTAGATTATCCCTCACAGAAAGAGGAGATGGCCATATTGGAACGCTTTAAGAAAGAAGACCCCCTGGAAAAGCTTCAGGCAGTTGCTACAGCTGAAGAAATATTGAAGCTTCAGAAAGAAAGACAAAAGATTCATGTTTCCAAAGAAATCAATCACTATATCGTATCCCTGGCTAAGGCAACCCGAAATTCTCCCCGGATACGTTACGGAGCTAGTCCAAGAGCTTCCTTTCACCTGATGCAAGCTTCCCAGGCATTAGCAGCCTTACGGGATAGAGATTTTGTCTTGCCGGATGATATCAAAGAGCTCTTTATCCCTATCCTCACTCATCGTATGGTCATTGAAACCAAGGAAAGATTAAAGGGGATCACTTCTCAAAAGATATTAAAAGAGATATTAGAGCAAACTGAAGTGCCAACACAGGAATTGAAATAATGAACCATTCAGAGCATAACTATCCCTTATCCTCCATTTTTACCGAAGGATTTTTTCGTTTCTTGCTATTTATCTTACTTTTTATTTCCCTGCTCTATCAACAAAAGAACCTCATTTTAATTTCTATACTGCTTTTGGTTATGTTTTATGGCTTAAAATTCTGGAGCACTTTTAGTGTAAAAAATATTCATTATTCTTTTGATGCCGAAAAGAAAAAAGGCTTTCCGGGAGAATCGATTGTCTTACAGGCCGTTGTTTTCAATAATAAATTATTACCGATAGGGTTAAAATTAAAAATCCCCCTAGATAAAAAGCTTCATCCTTTCTTAGATTCAAGTCCTGCTGACTGTCTCTGTGAGGAAGGTAACCTACTCTGGTATGATCGTTCTTCCTGGCAATGGAAATTGACTGCCCAGCAAAGAGGTTGTTTTCAAATCGGACCTCCCTTTCTGGAAACCGGGGACCTCCTGGGTTTTTTTCAGCAAAGAAGGTATCTTTCCCAATCGGTGGAGATGATCATCTATCCTAAACCTATCTTTTTAAATTTTCTCTCTTCTCCGGTCAAAGAATTATTCGGGAAACCCGGTTTAGAAAGTCCGGTGAAAGATCCGGTATATCCGGTTGCCACTCAGGATTATAGTTATGGGGACCCTGCCAAATATATTCATTGGAAAGCCAGCGCCCGCCATAATCGTCTTCAATCGAAAGTTTTCGAACCCTCTTCTCAACGAAAAACCCTTTTTATTATCGATGTAAGCTCATTCCAAAAGAAAGAAGATAAGGATTTATTTGAGAAAACACTGGAGGTGGTGGCAGCAATGGCTATGGAATTTGAAAGACAGGGTAGCCCCTATGGCCTCCTATCCAATGGGGAAATGGTAGGCAATGGCAGCGCCAGCCTTTCTATAGCCACCGGACCTGAACAACTTTCCAGGGCAATGGAATTAATTGCTAGGCTTCAAATGAAAACAGCAGTATCCATAGAAGAAATACTATTTAAAGAAGATGTCATGCCGGGAGGGACCGGTTGTATCTATTCTTCCTGCACTCACAATAAAAAAAACACTCAGATTGCCCAATTTTTAAGACAACACCATATCCCGGTATATTTTATGACCGCCAGGGTTCCCCGTCGGTTCATTGATCACTCTATTAAATTCTTTTTATTGGATGAAATCCATGGAGGGGGTTCTTGATTTTAAACAAGACCGCACTTTAACTTTAAATGAATAATTCGAGGGCATGGTGATGACAGAAGGTCCAAAAAGCAAAAGAACATTATTATTGATCTCTGCTGGCATGATGGAAATAACCTGGCTATATGTACTGGCCTGTATCTTATTCCTCATGCTGAAAGCCCCTCTATTTCCTATATGGACAGCGATTCTTGTCTTTTTTACGCCAATATTTATCCATTCTGTTTTAAAAGGGAGAGGAAAAAGGATCATTATCCATGTTATGCTGCAGGCCTTTTTTTATCTAACCATTTTTCTTCAAACCTTTTATTTCTATGGAAATTGGCCGGGACCTTTTTTCAATTTCCAATGGCTGGAAATGATTCTGCATCACCAATATGGTTCGGTTGGCGGATTGGCCTATTTATTCATTCTTTTTTGGTATTCATGTTTATGGATTAGTGGATACAAATTAGCGAACCGTTCCCATGACTTTTATAAGATCGCTTCCCGCTTCGACCTGGGTATTGTAGCCCTCATTTCTGCCTTTATTATTTTAGGAAGCATGAATCTATCTTTCCCCCGTTCTGAAGTTTCAATCATCTATTATTTTCTTTTCAGTATGTTTGCCATTTCTCTGGCTAAAAATTTGGGAAGTTCAAAAACCAAATATTCTCACCAATTTAGTGGAACGAGTTTGGTTTTGACTTTTATTCTGGCAGTATTACTTATCGGCAGTTGGGTAGTATTATTCTTTTTGCCGCAGCTATCTCAAGCTGCCCAGGCAGGTTATCATGTTTTGAAAATAGTGTCTAAACCCCTGGGAAACTTACTGCTTAAGATTATTTCATTCCTCTTTGGATATGGAAAACATAGGGCTAATTTAGGTACAACTTCTTCGGGTGATGCCGCTATCCCTATGATAGAGAGTTCTGAACCATCCTGGTGGGCTCATCTATTAGAATGGGTGATCACCTGGGGAGGAATTATTCTTCTAAGTTTGGTGGTTATGATAGCCATCGGTTGGTTACTCATGTCACTCTGGAAATGGTTTTCTACAAAAACTGAGGTAGATAATAAGAGAAAAGGGTTTTTTGAGGAATTGCTCCTATGGTTTCTGCATCTATTTTCTCTCGGTAAAAAAGTACTCTACAAAATGCTTGGTCTCTTAAAAAACATCCGGAAAAGAGAGGAAACAATAGCTGTTCTTTTTCAAAAACTTTGCTGCTGGGGACGTTCCAGTGGCCTTCCCAGGGAAAACTCAAAAACTCCCCAGGAATATGGCAGATACTTGACTCATTTCTTTCCTGATAGCCAGCCTGATATTCAGCTCATTATCGAAAGCTTTAATCAGGAAATCTATGGGAAGAAGTACATTCAGGAAGAACAGTGGAGAAAGGCGAAAAAAGCCTGGCAACGTTTGGTCAGTCCTACAAAATGGCCCTTACGTCTCTGGGTCAAAATATTCTATTCCAGGAAATTTAGATTGCAGGAAGCCACTATTTCCACATAAAAACTCTTCACAAGAGAATAATAGGGACAGACACCCATTTATATTGACATCACTTCTTTCAAGCTATATCATGAATATATGCCAAGAATCGCCCGAACCGTTGCGGTGGGATACCTGCACCACATCACCCAAAGAGGGAATTATCGACAAAAGACATTTTTTGATGATATCGACCGAAACCAATATTGTATTATAATAAAAAAATGAAGGTAAGTGGCCATCTCTTTCAAAATCGCTTCTTCTCCTGTGTCCTGGATGAACGGCATATGATAGCCTGTGCTCGTTAGCTATAAAGAAATCTCTTAATAGCAAATCTGATTAAGAAACCATGCTTATGGTCTTACTCCAGTGCAAAAATACATTGCGGAATCAATAAATATGACGCATTAGGCGTTAACCAGCTTTTTAATTACATTGAGAAAAGACCAGTATAGGCCGGCCTCCTGGCCCCAATGATTTTATAGAAATGCTTGAAGGACAGCTTAAGAGAGTTTTTAAATTAAAGACAAAAGGAAGACCTAAGAAAAAAGTCAATAAATAGGTGTCTGTCCCTATTATTCTCTATAGAGGAGTTAATGAATTAGAAATTATGGAAGAGGTCATCAGTACAGAAGATTTAACTAAATATTTTGGTAATGTACACGCTGCAGAAAGTGTTTCCTTAAAAGTTAGAAAAGGTGAGATTTATGGATTTTTGGGACTTAACGGTGCGGGTAAAACAACGACTATTCGCATGCTCCTGGGAATGATTCGCCCTACAACGGGTTCGGCCTTTTTATTTGGGGAAAAGATTAATGCTGGCACTTGTAGCTTATGGGAAAAGGTTGGATATCTTGTAGAAAATCCCTCTTCCTATCCTGAGCTTACAGTTTGGGAAAATCTTGAAATTATACGCCGATTGCGCCAGATGCCTGATAAAAAAGCGGTTGAGGGAGTGATTGACAAACTACGGTTGGCTTCTTACCGAGATATAAAAGCAAAAAACTTATCTTCAGGGAACGCACAACGGCTGGGCTTGGCAAAAGCACTTTTACACCATCCGGATATTTTAATTTTGGACGAGCCGGCTAACGGGTTGGATCCCGCCGGTATTGTTGAGATACGAGAACTATTTGGTAATCTTGCCTTTAATCAAGGGGTTACCATATTTATATCCAGCCATATTTTAGGGGAGATATCCAAATTTGCCACTCGGATTGGAATTATCCATGAAGGGCGCTTGATAAGGGAATTAAACGCAGATCAGTTGGAGCGTCTTCTCGATAAGAGACTTGTTGTCAATGCCCTCGACAAAGAGGCAGTAAGATCAAGGCTTATTAACTATGGATATTCAGTAAATCTATCCAAAAACGGCAACCTGGAAGTCACAGGCAAGGAAGCAATAAATCATCCTGAATACATAGCAAATATTTTAGTACACGCAGGCTTACCACCAACTTTACTGAAAGTTGAAGAGGAAGACCTCGAGTCATATTTTTTAAGAACAATTGAAGGAAATGTAAAATGAAGAATATTTTTTCAGCTATTTGGGCTGAAAGCCTAAAAATTTATAGGTCTAAAATGCTTTGGATAACTATTTTAGCTTTTGCATTCATTCCTTCTATGATTGGTGTATTAATGTTTGTGGTAAAAAATCCGGAATTTTCCCGCAAATTGGGTATGATAGGTACTAAGGCAGCTATGTTAAGATTTGGAAGTGTTGATTGGCAAATTTATTTCGGACTACTCAATCAAATTATTGCTGGGGTAGGATTAATAGGGTTTACCTTTGTAGCAAGCTGGGTTTTTGGCCGTGAATATTCTGACCGGACAGTAAAAGATTTACTTGCGTTACCTACTCCACGATCATCCATCGTTTTATCGAAATTTATCGTTGTGGCAATTTGGTGTGTTTTGCTCTCATTCATTTTAATTGCTTTTGGACTCATAGTCGGAGGAATGATAAAATTTCCCGGATGGTCAAGTGAAATTGCTTTTCATTGTGTTCACATATTTATTATCACTTCTCTTCTTACGATTTTGCTTTGTACACCGGTAGCATTTTTTGCCAGTTATGGCCGCGGATATTTGCCCGCTATAGGTTTTGCCATTCTTACCCTCATTATTACTCAATTTATTGGTTTGGTGGGTCTTGGGCCCTATTTCCCCTGGGCGATTCCAGCACTATACAGTGGTACTACAGGAGTTGAAAGCGCACAATTAGGGGTTGTAAGTTATATCATTCTCTTTTTAACCAGTATTTTTGGATTAATTGGCACTTTGGCATGGTGGCATTATGCTGATCAATACTAAATGTAATATTACAAATAATTTACCACCAAGCTCGACAGAACCAAGCAATCCCGCAAAGCGGAATTATAGAAAATCAAAATTTGGTATTTCTAAAAATGTTTTTGCCCTGGGGCTGGTAAGTTTTTTTAATGATGTTGCTTCGGAAATGATTTATCCCATCGTACCTATTTTTTTAACCAGTGTCTTAGGTGCGCCAGTCGCTATTGTAGGTTTAATAGAAGGTATTGCGGAATCAACTGCCAGTATCTTAAAAGTTGTCTCTGGCTGGCTCTCTGATAAATTTCAAAACAGAAAATCTTTTGTTGTTGCTGGTTACTCATTTTCAGCCATTTCTAAAATAATTTTAAGTTTTGCTTTTAGTTGGCCGTTTGTTCTGATGGCACGATTTATTGACCGATTCGGGAAAGGAATAAGAACTTCAGCCAGAGATGCTTTGATTTCCGAAAGCTCGGAAAACTCGGCTCGAGGAAGAGCATTTGGTTTTCATCGGGCACTTGATACCCTGGGAGCAGTAGTCGGGCCAATGATTGCTCTTTTGGCGATTCATTTCTTAGATAATAATTTTCGCCTAATTTTCTTTCTTGCCTTTATCCCCGCTTTCATGGGAATTCTCTTGTTGCTCTTTTTGGTGAAAGAAAAGAAGAAAGAAGCAAATTCTTCTTCGCCCTTTCGTTTTAATTGGCATAATCTTGATCCCTCTTTTAAGGTTTTTTTATTGATCAGTTTCATTTTTGCCTTAGGTAATAGTTCGGACACCTTTTTAATTTTACGAGCGCAAAATTTAGGTTTGTCATTGAGTTTAGTTGTGTTAGCCTACGTTCTTTTCAATTTCACCTATTCTATTTTTTCCATACCTGCCGGAATTATTTCTGATAAAATCGGACCTAAAAAAGTGCTTTTGGCTGGCTTTTTACTTTTTTTCGTGGTGTATCTTTTTTTCGGTCTGGTTCATAACAGTCTTTTCCTTTGGTTCCTTTTCCCGGTTTACGGATTGTATATGGCGCTCACCGAAGGGGTGGGAAAGGCCTACATTTCTAATTTAGTTTCCCAAGAAAAGAGCGGTACGGTCTTTGGTATTTATCATACCATAATCGGCCTCACCACTTTTTTTGCATCTTTAATTGCCGGATTGCTTTGGACTTATATTGGAGTTAGCGCACCATTTATCTTTGGAAGTATCACAGCAGTGATTTCTGCCTTTTTGTTTATTGTTTTATGTCAGGTTTAATCCAACGAATTGGCTATTATACAGATCAGCATAGAATCCATTCTGTTTTAGTAATTCTTTGTGGGTTCCTTTTTCAATAATACTTCCTTCATTCATCACCAAAATTAAATCTACATCTCGAATAGTGGATAGACGATGAGCAATCACAAAACTGGTTTTTCCTTTCATAAGGTCAAGCATAGCTCTTTGAATATGAATTTCTGTTCTGGTATCAACACTACTTGTCGCTTCATCGAGAATCAATATGATTGGGTCTGCCAAAATAGCTCGGGCAATGGTCAATAATTGTTTTTGACCTTGAGAGAGATTATTGGCTTCTTCATTGATAATAGTGTCATAACTATCCGGAAGTGTTCTGATAAAGTGATCGGCATAAGCCATTTTTGCTGCCAGAATAATTTCCTTTTCTGTAGCATTTTCTCTTCCATAGGCGATATTCTCTTTAATGCTTCCTTTAAACAACCAGGTATCTTGTAGAACCATGCCAAAAAGACTCCTCAATTCACCACGTTTCATATTGCGAACATCTATTCCATCAAAAGTAATTTTCCCGTCATCAATTTCATAAAAACGCATCAGTAAATTTACCAAGGTTGTTTTTCCAGCTCCGGTAGGACCTACAATGGCAATTCTTTGACCTTTTTTAACATCAATATCCATATCTTTTATGAGTACTTTTTCTGTTTCGTATCCAAATTTAATATGCTCAAATTTTATATTACCTTCGGGTTTACCTAGATGAATCATATTTCTTTTATCAGGTATTTGCTCAGATTCTTCAAGCACTTCAAAAACACGCTCAGCAGCTGCAATGGTTGATTGAATAATATTGGCAATATTGGCTGTTTGAATGATCGGTTGAGTGAATTGCCTGGAATATTGAATAAATGCCTGAACATTCCCGATGGTAATCGTTCCTCTGGCAACAGAAATCCCACCGAAAATGACAATCAAGACATAGCCAAGGTTACCAATAGCCATCATCAAAGGCATAATGATTCCCGATATGAATTGAGCTTTCCATCCGGCATCATAGAGTTGATCATTCACTTGATTGAATTTATCGATGGATTGCTTTTCATAGTTGAAGACTTTAACTATTTTATGGCCGGTGTACATTTCTTCTACGTGGCCATTTAACTGACCTAAAAGCTTTTGTTGTCTGGCAAAGAATTTTTGTGATTGCTTGGCAATAACTTTAGTAACCAAAAAACTTAAAGGTAAAGTTACGGAAGCAATTAAAGTTAACATTGGACTAATACTTAGCATCATCACTACAATCCCAATTAAGGTTACTATGGAAGTAATTAATTGGGTAATACTTTGTTGAAGCGTGTTGCTGACGATATCAATATCATTGGTTACCCGACTGAGTATTTCTCCGTGGGTTCTTCCATCAAAATATTTTAAGGGTAATCGTGATAACTTAGAGTTGATATCTTTTCTCATCTCATAAACGGTTTTTTGGGCAACACCGACCATAATATATTGTTGAATAT
>DSEL01000192.1 GCA_011056645.1 Candidatus Atribacteria bacterium | reverse complement strand
TCATGTTTGGCAGATCTCCCTCATCCATATATTGGAAGAAATTTTGTGATGAGACAGCATCCAGGTGGAAGATAAGGAACTTCGGAGATGCCTCTCCTGCCGCCGAGAAAGACAGCAGGATGACTATTATCAAAATCATATAGAAACCGGCAGTAATCCCCAGGGAGTTAACTTTTTCTAAGCATGGTCTATTCGTTTTCATAAATATGGTGCTACTCCTTTTATAATTAAAGATTATATAATTTGCTATATCCAAAGTGAATTACAGGCCACGAAATAGTATCGCTGGGTTACCCCATTCAAGTTTACAGTTAATTAAAGAAAGTATCGAGTTAAGAAAGTTAATAAAATAAATTAGGTACATCTAAAAGCACTTTTATTTATTTTACACCACTTAATGCAAGCCAAAAGCACTTACAAATTCAGTAGGAATTTATAAGTGCTTTTAATGAGGGAATTATTTTTTTCGTTTCTTCTTCCCCAAGTTTAATTAGTTGTATTTTTTTTTCTTTTTCCATATCTGTAGAGAGCGTACCTCTATAGTGAGGATTAATCACAATATCCGCCTTATTAGCTGTAATATCATCTAATTCTCCGAGCATGATAAATACAGATCTAAAAAGGATAGATACTACATTATTAATAGAGGGAAGAGTGTCTTCTTGAATATCTCTCAAATTTACTCCGATCACTATGTCTGCTCCCATTTCCCTCACCACGTCTACAGGAACAGGATCTACTAATCCACCATCTACTAACATTTTATCTTCCCATTTAAAAGGTATGGATAATCCAGGTACAGACATAGAAGCTGCTATGGCATTAGAAATCCTCCCTTCGCTAATCACTACTTTTTTACCGGTAATCAAATCTGTAGCAACCACTTTAAAGGGAATTTTCAGATCATATTCGAAACTTGCCCAGTTAGTTAATCGGTCAATTCCATCTCTTATAATTTTCCCATCATTTAAACCTTTCAGCAACTGCACATCTATTTTGCCCTTCGATATATCTGAATAGAATGTAATGAAAGGGGTCTCATCTATATTTTGCAGTTTGATATCTTCCCTGGGAGCCATGTAGTATTGATCAAAATCCAAACTTAAGGCGAATTTTTCTATTTTGTCTATATCTTCCCATAGCGCATAAAGTCCACCGATAAAAGACCCGATGCTGGTCCCGGCAATATAATCCAACTTGATACCTTCATTTTCTAAGGCCTTTAAAACACCAATATGAATGTAAAATCTACTCCCTCCTTCTCCTAATGCTAATCCGATCTTGGGAGCAGCATAAGAAAAAGAAGAAACAGAACAGCAGAGTAATACTAAAACTATTAAAATTTGAATTAATTTTTTTAATTCTTCCATAATAATTGTATTATACATAATATTAACCCTAAATCCACTCTTTTTTCTAATATTCTCGAGCGAATTTTCTACCATCATATACATTTAGTTGATTAGTTAGCTGATTGAAAATACAGGTAACTTAACCTTTTATTTTCTACTTCGTCAAGTTTAATATTAATTCCTTCAAGAATTTCAAAATTTCGGAAGATTTAATTCCGGAAAGATTAATGGTAGAAATACCGGTTAATCTATACTCGCCCTTTATTAATCTTTGCTGATAAAAAGAAGGCATCCTGCTCAATTTAGCCTTTATCTCCCTATCTTCCAAATATCTCAGAATTAATTTATTTTCTCTTAATACCAGGGAATTAATGCCTAACCTTCTTAAAAATATCTTCAAATATATTATTTCAAGTAAATTCCTTACCTCCGGAGGATAGATTCCAAATCTATCCCTTATCTCTTCTTTTGTCCTCTCCAGATCTTCTAATCTTTCTATCTCAGCTAATCTCTTATAAATTATTACTCTCTGCTTTAAATCAGGGATGTATCCTCCGGGAATATAGGCATCCACCTTAATATCAATAACCGGAGTGATATCTTCTTTCTTTACTTTTTCTTTTCCCTCTTCTCGTAATTCCTTAATCGCTTCTTCTAATAGGCGGCAATAAAGATTAAATCCTACCTCGCTTACAGATCCATGCTGTTCTTTACCCAGCAGATTCCCTGCTCCCCGAATCTCTAAATCTCGTATGGCTAATTTAAAACCGGAGCCCAATTCACTAAACTCTTTTATTGCCTGTAATCTCTTTTTTGCGGTATCAGAAATAGCACGATAGGAAGGATAAAAAAAATAGGCATAGGCTCGTCGATCAGTCCTCCCCACTCTCCCTCTTAACTGGTAAAGTTGAGATAAACCAAATTTATGGGCGTCATCGATAATAATAGTATTGACATTGGGAATATCCAAGCCAATTTCTATGATAGTAGTACAGACTAAAATATCATATTCTTTCTCCAAAAAATCAATCATTATATCCTCTAATTGCTCTTCTGCCATCTGTCCGTGAGCAATCCCGATTCTAGCTTGAGGAAAGAGCCGATTTAAATCCCCGGCTATTTTCCGGATACTTCTTACCCGATTATGAACAAAGAAGATTTGCCCTTCACGATCCAATTCTCTTCTAATAGCTTCTACTATTACTTGATCATCTTTTCGAGAGATAAATGTAGCAATAGGAAATCTATCTTCGGGAGGAGTATTTATTATACTTAAATCTCTGACTCCGATCAGCGACATATGCAGGGTACGAGGAATAGGAGTAGCTGTTAAGGTAAGGGAGTCAATACTTTCTTTTATTTTTTTTATTCTTTCTTTATGAAGGACTCCGAAACGCTGCTCTTCATCGACGATTAA
The DNA here is from genome assembly GCA_011056645.1 of Candidatus Atribacteria bacterium. Taxonomy (NCBI): domain Bacteria; kingdom Pseudomonadati; phylum Atribacterota; class Candidatus Phoenicimicrobiia; order Candidatus Pheonicimicrobiales; family Candidatus Phoenicimicrobiaceae; genus Candidatus Sediminicultor; species Candidatus Sediminicultor quartus. The sequence goes on along the minus strand of DSEL01000192.1, from coordinate 3,227 downwards.
CAAGCCTAAATCCTTAAAATGGATGTCATTTTGAATAAGGCGGTGAGTTCCTATAATAATATCTACTTTCCCTTCTCCCAAACCTTCAATAACTTTTTTTTGTTCCTGTTTGGTTCTAAAGCGGGAGAGCATATCTATATTGATAGGGAAAGAGCTCATCCTTTCCCGAAAATTATCGTAATGCTGTTGAACCAGGATAGTGGTAGGTGCTAAAATTGCTACTTGCTTTCCGTCTAAAACCGCCTTGAAGGCAGCCCTAATAGCTATCTCTGTTTTGCCATAACCTACATCTCCACAAACTAATCTTTCCATGGGCTTGACCATTTCCATATCAGCCTTTACCTCAGATAAGGCTTGCAACTGGTCAAAAGTCTCTTCGTAGGGAAAAGACATCTCCAACTCTTGCTGCCAGTTATTATCCTTGGAAAAGGCAAATCCTCTAATTTCTTTTCGGGCAACATATAAATCATAAAGTTCCCGGGCTAATTTCTGAATTGACCTCTTTGCTTTTCCTTTCGCCTTTCCCCAGGAAACTCCTCCTAAACGGTAAATCTTAGGAATTTTGTCTTTTACACCAATATACTTATGCACCAAATTGAACTGGTCTACCGGGACATATAATTTATCCCCTTGATCATATTCGATCAGGAGGTAATCTTGCTTTATGCCTTTAACGGTTAGATTTACTATCCCCTTATATATTCCTATACCATGGTCGATATGCACTATATAATCTCCGGGAGAGAGTTCCATTACACTAGAAAAGGGCTCGCTCTTACGTCTGGTCAATTTATAACGTTTATTCCTTTCCTTGCCAAATATTTCCTGATCGGTGATAAAAATAGTTTTGAGATCAGGAAATCTGAATCCATAATTTAGATAACCGTAGGAAATGAAGATAGTTGATTTTAATGATAAAGCAGCATACTCTTCTAATTTTCCGGTAACAAATCTTTCTACCCCCCTTTCTTCTAATATCTCCCCTAAACGTTGAGCCCGTCCTTCATTTCTGACCAGAATAATAATTTGCTCTTTTTCTTTCTGCCACTTTTCTAAATCGTTAGAAAATAGATCTAAATTCCCAAAATAAGAACTAATTCCTATTCCTTCTATGGTAAATTTTCGGATAGTTTCTTTGTTTTCTTTCTGATCGCCGAAGATATCTTCCTTATTTCCCTCCGGAAGATAGGTTAAATTAATGATATTTTTATTCTTTATCTTATTATCTATCTCCGAATGATCGATAAAGTAAAAAGAGGGTGAAAAGATTAATTCTTTTTTATTCTCTTCAATTTTTTGATAAATATCTTTCATTTCTTCCCGAAACTCCTCCGCTTTCTCTTGAATTAATTCCGGCTCGTTTTTTAACACTATCAGATCCTCGGGAAGATAATCAAAGAGTGTGCTGTAATTATAATTAGATAAACCATCAGCTGTTAATTCCCGGGAAGGGAGAAGAGTATAATCTGCCAATTTAAGTATTGATCTTTGAGTATTTGAGTTAAAATACCGAATCGATTCTATCCGATCTCCGAATAATTCTAATCGAAGAGGATTTTCACTGGTCATCGGAAAAAAATCAATAAGACCTCCCCGGCTGCTAAATTCGCCTTTTTCTTCCACTATCTCTACAGACCGGTACTTTTGGTCAAAGAGAATTTTTAAAAAATCATCCTTTTTTAAGCTATCTCCTACCTTTAATTTCCAACTTGTTTTTTTAAATTTTTGAGGCGAGACTAATTTAGGCAAGAGGGCTTTAATATCAGTGATTAAAATAATTCTCTTCTTTCCCTGATCATCCCCCTGGCTTATAGAAAGTTTTTTCAAGATATTAATCCTTTGCTGAATTATCTGCGGATCAGAATTGATATCTTCATAGGGAAGGACATCAAAAGAAGGAAAAAGAAAAATATTTTCCTGGCTATTTTGAGATCTATTTAAAAAAGACTCTAAGTCCTGATATATTTTTAAGGCATTTTCCTGAGAATCAGTAATAATGAGGTAAGATTTTGTATTTTCCTCTTTGGAGATTAAAGCGGCGATAAAGAAAGAACGGGCACTATCTTTCATGCCAGAAAGCGATATTTTGCGAATCGATTTCCCTTTTATTATTTTTACAATTTCTTTAAATTCTTTCGATTGATTCCAGAGGGATAATATTCCCGATAAGGACATTAAAAATTCCTTTCAATTTAGTTAAAGTAATTGCTATTTTGCTAATATTAAAGCTAAATCATAAAGATTTTGTTTAATGGTCTTCTGTTGAGCAAGGACTTCTTCTATATCAGTTGCCTTAATCTCATCTCCGATTAATCCAACCATTTTAGATGTTTCGCCTTTTGATAAATGCTCTACAGCCGCTGCCCCTAAACGACTTGCTAATATCCTATCAAAAGCAGAAGGTGAACCTCCTCTTTGCAGGTAACCTAAAATAGTGATACGGGTTTCATAGCCAATTTTATCCTCTAAATATTTAGTTACTTCATTGGTTTTTCCTACTCCTTCGGCAATAACAACAATGCAATGGGTCTTTCCCCTTTGATAGCCTTCTTTTAATTTTATACTAATTTCTGATAAATCATAGGCTATTTCTGGAATAAGAATTACTTCAACTCCTCCGGCAATTCCACTCATCAAGGCTAAATAACCCGAATTTCTTCCCATGACTTCCACCACAAATGCTCTATGGAGAGAAGAAGCCGTATCTTTGATTTTGTCTATGGCATTTATTACTGTATTTAAAGCAGTATCTACTCCTATTGCCATATCTGTTTTAGAAAGATCATTATCGATGGTAGCTGGAATTCCGATAGTTTTTAATCCTAAAGCACTTAAATCTCGAGTTCCTCTTAAGGTACCATCGCCCCCGATAGTTACCAATCCATCAATACCGAATTTCTCTAATTTTTGAAGAGCAATATCAAGGCCTTCTTTAGTTTTAAATTTTTCACTGCGAGAGGTTTTAAGAACAGTCCCACCTCTTTGCATAATTCCACCGGTTGATATCTGACTCATGGGAAAAATTTTTCCCTCCATTAAACCAGCAAAGCCGCTCTCCACTGCTAATACTTCCAAGTTATAAAATATGCCGGTTCGCACTACGGATCGAACAGCAGCATTCATCCCTGGAGAGTCTCCCCCGCTGGTAAGAACAGCAATTCTTTTCATTTTCATAACAACCTTACCTCCAATATAAATAGTATATAGTATATAGTATATATTTATAG
>DSEL01000191.1 GCA_011056645.1 Candidatus Atribacteria bacterium | reverse complement strand
CGCTGCATTTTTCAATAACTAAATGAAATTCTACATTTAATTTAGCAATATTTTTTAAAGAATTCTCTTTTAGATATTCTTCACTCTTTTGAATAATTTCTTTTAGCTGATTTATCTCTTGATAAGTAATATTTTGGACTGCTTTACGAGTGGCCAAACCTCGTAAAACGCTATTGATATCGTAAAACTCGTTCAGCTCTTTAGTAGTGGGAAGAGGGGCAACCTTTACTCCCTTGGGAGGAGAAGAGACGACCAGACCTTTCTGTACTAATTCTATAATTGCTTCCCTAATCGGAGTCCTGCTTACTTTCATCAATTTAGCTAATTTTGATTCAACTAATCTCTGGCCGGGTGGGAGATCACCACGGAAGATAGCTTTGCTTAATATAGAATAGACTTTATCCCTGGTAACTGCCCTCTCACTAAGGACGGATCTTAGATTATATTCAGTTAACTCTCTGCTTTGCGAATTTTTTATCAAATTTCCACTTCCTTATATATTTTTAATATATAATAAAAACATTGATTTTACAAATATTTATTCTTAAATAAAACTAGATAAAAGACGGCCTGGATCAGGCCGTCTTTATAATAAGCCAATTGTCTTACTATCTATTACTTGATTTTTTACCTTCTATTACTTTTTTTCTAGAACCTCTAAGGGTGCGGAAGCTTTTGAGCCTTTATCTCCAATAGCTTCAATAGTATAGATACCAGGTTTTAGCATTACTTTTGGGATTCCCCCTCTTGATTGAAGTTTAAAGGCACCGTTTTCATTAACGGTTACAAATCCTCCAGTTTCTGCTTCAGCAAAAGCAAAGGGCACTTCATCGACTGTCATAATAACTTTAACTTTTTCACCGGGGATAAATCCAGCACCATAAAAAGTCAATTTTGCACCAGGTTCTCCGCTAAGTGGAGTAACCACCAGACTGGGAACTTGGAGATCAGCAGCTAAAACTATAGAACCAAAGGTAATTAATAACAGTGCTATAATAAAAAACAAGCTTGGCTTTTTCCAGTTCATCATTTTTAAGCACCTCCCAATGCATTTATCTATCTAAAGATTTAAGTTAATCATTTTCATCTTCTCTTTATTTACATTCTGGTGGGATAAAGCGTTCTGGAACTTCGATTCCTTTTTCTTTACAATACTTGTAAAGTCCGGCATGAATTGGTATTTCACCGCCTGGAGCAATCAATTTAAATGCATCTCCAATCGGATCCCATCCCTTTATTCCAGCATAAGCTGCAGCAACTTTTTCAAGGCCTTCTACGTAAGCTTTTACTATCTCATAACCAACTTCTTCTGACATATTTGAAGAAGCAACTGCACCTACCACCTGCCCTTCTTCCATTATGGTCGGATGATCGGGAAGTTGTTTAATGCTACCAGCTGGTGTTTCAAAGAAAATGATATAGGGGTATGCTGCTCTTATCTTCTTCATATCGTCTTCGCTGTAACCGATGACCGCAAGTGGAGTTTTTAAATTCACCTCGATTAAGGAAGAATCTAAAGAAGCTAGGGAGCTTGATTTCTGTAATCCTACAATCTTACCTTGTTTAAAGGAATTAACTGCATCTCCTAAAGATGCAAGTACTAATTCAATACCAGTCCCTGTTACTTCATTAAAGTTTACAAAATTCGTAGTTGAGGAAGCCCCTGGGAATCCAGGACAGAATTTTTTTCCAGCTAAATCTTTAAAAGTTTTAATTCCTGAATCAGCTCGAACGTGAAGTCTATTAGTAATTGCATTTCTAAGGAACAACCACCTTATTGGTTCCCAGCCTTCTCCTTCAAAAGTGCTTATTCCTTTATAAAGCTGCATGGCGGAAGCAGAATCTACACATAAAGCAAAATCAAAAGCGCCATCTTTAATTCGTCTTAAATTATCTAGAGCTGCTCCACTTTCAATAACGGTTACCCTGATATCATTATCAGCTTTGTTGATAACTGAAGCAGTTGCTACTGCCCAGGCATATAACCCTGAAGTCGAAGAAGTACTCCCCATGTTTAGATATGTTGTTTTAGCGAATGCTGTATTTAAGCCTACTAAAAGAACTAAAACTAGAACCAACGTTAAACCAGTTAATAATCTTTTTTTCATTATTTTTCACCTCCTTCCTTTTTTGGATTTTTTTCAACTATTTATTTTATAAAATTGATGGTAGATAAAAAATAATAAATAGTTGAAAGTAATATTTTTTACTATAAAATACCTTACTCATCTACTACGCATCTACAGTGTCTAATTTTTTATTTATAGAGGATTGAAATAAAAAGAGTGGAACTCCAATCAAAAAACCAATAGCTGAAAGAGTATAGTTAGGATACATCAACAATAGACCACTTCCGACAAATAATATCCTTAGTATAAGGTGAAAATGACTGTCTATACGAGCAAAGAAACCAAAAGCCATCATAATTGCACCTATAAATGCACTTACACTGCAAATGATTACAATAAGAAAGTCACCCCGGGCAACAAGTGCGGGATTAAGGACAAAAAAGTAAGGTATAATAAAGGCCACAATACCAAGTTTCACTGCAACTATGGCAGTTTTAAACCAATTACTTTTAGCAATGCCAGCGGCAACAATTGCCTGGGTGCAGGTAGGAGGTGTTACCCCGCCTAAAATTGCCCAGTAAATAAAAAACAAGTGTACAGTTATCTCATCGATTCCCAATTCCAAGAGTGAGGGTGCCAGGATAGAAAGAGACAATATATAGGTAGGAACTACTGGAAGAGAGGTTCCCAATAGGAAAGGAATAATGGTGGCAATAAAAAGCGCTAAAAATAGATTCTCTCCCCCAATATCCAATATTAATCCACTTAATTTTGGGGCTATTCCGGTGATTCCTATCATATTCACTAATATATTAACTGAAACCAGGATGGGAACAATTTTCGCTAATCCTAATCCTCCCTCGCTCAATCCCTTCCCTATCTGAATAATTGTCTCTTTTGCTCCGGACAGGGAAAGATTAGATAACAAAAAGACAATTACTATAGCCACACAAGCATAAAATCCGGCAAAAACAAGGGGAACTCCTTTGGCTATAAAATATAATAGAACTCCGGTGGGAATAACTAATGAGGCAAGCCTTTTAAATGTTAAAATACTCTTCCAACTGGGAATTTCACTTTTTGGTACAGCTGCTAATCCACAACGTATGGTCTCAAAATGAACCCCAGCAAAGATACCAGTATAATAAAGTAAGCAGGGTATCAAAGCATAACCAATAATTTTCATGTAAGGTAACCCTAAAAATTCGGCCATGATAAATGCTGCTACACTCATAATAGGAGGGGTAATACCACCACCGGTTGAAGCAATAGCTTCCACTCCGGCAGCAAAATCAGGGTCATAACCCAATCTTTTCATTAAAGGAATAGTATAATTTCCGGTAACAGAGACATTAGCCACTCCGCTTCCGGAGATACTGCCAAAAAGTGCACTGGATACCACAGCGGTTTTGGCCGGTCCGCCGCGATACCGCCCAGTTAGGGCGAGAGCAAGATCAATAAAGGTCTTTCCCCCGCCGGCACCAGAGATAAGGGCACCAAAAATGATAAACATACCAATAAAAGTTGCCGACATTCCGGTAATGCTTCCATAAATACCTAATGGGGAAAAATAGACTGAATTAATAACAAATTTCCAGGATAGGCCTGCTAACCTCCACATCCCCGGCATTACTGGACCAGCTAAGACATAGAGAAACAAAAGTGCAACAAATATTGGTATAGCCCATCCTACTGACCTACGAGCTGCATCAAGAATGATTAAAATTAAAGCCGAGCCTATAATTAAATCAATGGTAGAAGCACTTCCAGGAACCATATAAATCTGCATAGCCTTTAAAAATGTATTGACATTAGCGGCTACTATTACCACAATGACAAATAAATCCCAAATGGAAAGCTTCGTTTGTTCTACCTTTGATTTACCGTAAGGGAAAGCTAATGAGGCAAGTGAAATACCTAAAATAATATGAATCGCCCTCAATTGCAAATCTATTAAAGATAAAAAAATAGGAAGTGTTAATTGAGCAATAGCAAATAGTAATCCACCCCAAAACAATACGCTGGTTCTGTTAAATATATTTTTTTTATCCGTTCGAATTGATGTCATATTTTCCTTCCTTATTCAAAATATTTCTTTACTTTTCAAAGTATTACCAATAATACTATTTTATTTTGAAAATTTTTATCTATAACTCTAAAGTTTTGAAATGCTTTTTCAAAATACGGATAGCTTTTTCCGGGTCAAGCCTTCCATAAAGCCCACCAACGGTTGAAAGAATATAAGAAGCATCAAGCAATACTTTACTATTGGAGCGTAAGGTTGTATATTCCTCCGCGTTAAAGAGCGCTCCTTTAGCAATCGTCTTTATGTTTTCCCAAAGATAATCCTTATTTTCCTTACACTTATGGTAAATGGTTCCACCCACTAAAACCAAAGTACAATCTTGAGTAAAGAAATTGATCCCTTCCTGTAGGAAATAGACATCGGTCTCTTTTACATGTCCTACATTATTAGCAGTAGCAATAGCCAAAGTTTCTTTAGCAAGAATACTTCTTACAAAATTTTCTTCTTCTGTTTTAGGCATTATATGCGGATTATTATGAATCCATTTCAGGTATTTACTTAGTTGTATAGACCACTTTCCGTCTTTTTTCTTAAGAAATTGACCAAGATTATCACCATTTCCCTTAAAATTAGGATACTTTTGATTAAAATCTTCACTAATTTCCTTTTCTATTCTCCCGCTTTTAAATTTATCTAATTCCATTAAATTTTCTGCATTATAGGCTAATCCATATTTTCCTTCTACTCTTCGGTAAGCTAAAGGATAATTGGGGGTTTTTAATATAGTTCTTTTTGCTTTTTTCTTGGGATCTTCCCAGGGGTAGAGATATAATGGATTAGAACGTACATTAGAGAAGAAGTCAGTAGTGCACCCCCCGACATCCAAAGCTACAATATTTCCCAAACCTTCTTCCTTCCCATAACCGCGTGCCAACAGATTAATGCCCAGGAAGGCAGCTCGAGGAGTAGGAATAAACTTTGCACTCATATATTCTTCAACCACATCAAATCCCTTACCCCGGATAACCACGGTCTGGAATAATTCCCGAATAGCTTCATTTACTACTTCAATATTATAGTTATTCACTTCGGGCATAAGATTTTCGGTAACCTTTGCATCAATATTATGTTTTTGGAAAATATCTTTTACCTCTTCTTTTACATCTTCATTTCCTGAATAAATGATTGGTATACCATATTTTGCGTAAGTTGCTAATTTTGCGGTCTTGGCTAAAATCCTCGCATTATGCAGGACTGTTCCCGAATCACCACCATCATTAACTCCACCAGTCAATAGTATGATCTCTGGTTGGTCATTTAAGTATATATTTCTTGCTTCTTCTTCGGATAATTTCCCGTGGTAGCTATTTAAAAGTTTTGCTCCGGCAGTCAAAGCAGCAAGGTCGGCTGCAAAACCACTTTCTCGAGCGGTCAAGGATACGGTAATCATCTTTAATCCACCCTTTGCACTACTACAGGGTAATTTGATATCAAATTCATCCATTTTTTCCTTCAAAGGATCCCAATTTCCTGCTTTTTGGCATTCGGGAAGGCATCCTAATCCATTCGCTAACCCTTCCCGAATATCATTAATAGTAGTGGGAATATAGCGTAAATCAACATCATCTGTACCCGTTTCAAAAATGGCTACTTTGGTATAGGTACTGCCAAAATCAACGGCAAGAACTTTCTTGTTTTCAAAGTTGTTAATTCCTAATTCTGCTCTAAAAGCCTGGGTACTATCTTCTTCAATGACATCTTTTGAATCTGCTAACACTGACCAATCATCTGATTGGCTGACATTTTTATCAAAATACCAGGGGAATTTATTTCTCACTATATCCACTCTCTCAAATTCGTCATTAACTTTCCCCCCGCAAAAAGTATCGATTCTACAGGTTCCGTCAACAATTTTAGTTCTGCACATACCGGACAATTCATAACGTTTATCAATGACGGTAACCTGTGGTGCCTGAAATAATCCTACCTGTAAAGCTAAATCTAGATTATCGGCACTGATCATATTGCACTCACCGGAAGGATAATTTTTCCCATCGATGAGATCTAATAATAACGTTTCATAATTCATTTCTTGTTCTTCTGTTTTTTCTCTTTTTGCAGATTCTTCTTTGGAAACTGAAAATTTTGAGAAATTTTCTAAAGTTACTTTTCCCTCATATCCTCCCATTAAAGCTAAATGAAAAATATTATACATGGCTCCTTTTTTCAACTCTTCCTTGCGGGCAGCTACCTGCGGAATATTCCAAATGCCTGGAAGGGGCGCTCGATAATATTCTTCAAAGGATTGTTTGGTAATATCACAACTGGCAACAATATCTTCCGGTTTTGCATCATGGTGAGCTTCACAATAACTGACTACATGTACAATATCCGGCTCCATAAACATCTGCCAGTAAGTAGTCATAGCCAAATGGCTTTTAGCTTTATCTAAATTGGGTGGGAAACTGGAAAGTCCCCCTCGAGTTTCTTTAATAATTTTATAATCAAAATGTCTGGTTAAAGGCTCGATAATCTCAAAGGCGGCTTTCATTTTAGCTAAATCGTTTAAAGGTTCTATTTCCGGGGGGAGATCAAACATCAACTGCATAACATAGTTTTTTAGCCCCATTTTTAAGGCGACAACTCCACAAAGAATGTGGTCTGTAACATACATATCATCAGAACATCTTCGCAGCTGCCATTGATGAGGGTCATTGATTTCCAGAGGTTTATCAATGGAAGCCCACCAACGCATGGTATTAAAATGTTCATTGATTCCGTCTAAAATTGAAAGCGGTCCTCTTCCATCTAAACGATTGTAAAAAAATATTGGCACTGCTGGGAAAGGCATATGCAGTGTTTCCTCAAATATTTTTGCCGCTTCCACTAGTTCATCAGTTCCGGAATAAATTCTGGTCATAGGCCAGTTACCACATTTAGTTGCATCTTTTAAAGCTTTTAAATCTTCTCTGCTTCGAATAGGAGCTCCCCCTTCTCCGTTACGGTATTTCTTGGGGTCCTCTTCTCCCCGATCAAATTTTGGTAAAAAAGCTTGAGTAACCTGATCAGGCGCCAAAGAAATTATTTCCAAACACCCTGCTTCACTTAAAGCTCTTACACCATCCACTGTTGGTTTGATGGTCTCAGCTGCAGCTCCGATATGAGCTCGAATAATCGGCCTTCCCTCTAAATCGCGCACCTGTTCTATTCTTTCCAAGAGATCATCAGACCAAAGAATTTTTTCTTTGGCAATTTTGATCCGATTACGTGCGAACTCATCCAATTCAGCCATAGTAACATAATCATCCACCACTAAAGCAAAGAAATTTTGAAATTTTTCATTTCCCCTATAATCCTCTGCAATCTTTTCTAAATTAAAATGCCGGTCTTTATTGGGGGAAAATTTATCTTCTAAAATAGGTAATCCACTCATTGCTCTCACTAGATTAGCAGCCGGCCTTAAACCTCCAAAGCAATAACGAATGCCGCTTTTGGCCGGTTCAAGTCCATATTTGTAAACTTTTTCTACCAATTCAACGATTATTTCATCAACATGCAGATCACCTAAGCGGTAACAAAAAGATACCACTTCCGGTTTTGATTCTCTTATTTTATCTATAAGTTCATCAATGGATACAGCAGGGCCTAATTTTATCGCAAGATAACCTATCCCCATCGTTTCCATCCATTCAGCAAATTTTTCGACCCCTAAAGTGTGAACACAAGGGTCAATAGAGCAGTTTAGTACTCTTCTTTTTATCGGTCTATCCATTATTCTCTCCTTTTCACTGTAAAAAAATATTGAAATTTAAATAAATAAATTAATATATCGTAATTTCTTCTAAATTCTTAATTCCGTAATTCTGAGGAATTCTAGCGTCTTTTATGTCTTTTCCTTTTAAGAAACCTCCCTTTATATATTCTTTTTGCATCCATTGGCTAATGGTTAAAATGATTTCATCAATAACGGGTGTCTGCACTTCGGCCAATTGAGCAATAGATTTGATAACGACTAAACCGAATGGCACATCTTCGGTTAAGTAACGTGCTTGAAAATCCGGTACAAAATAATCATTCTCTTTTTTTACCGGTGCACGCAAACCCTGATAAGCCTGGTTGGTAGTAAAACAATTTTGTAAAGTGCTTTGATCTGCAATAGAACTTTCATAAGAATATATCAACCAATCCTTCAGGCCTAAAACGTAGTCTAAATTAATATTTTTATTCCTAACCTTAATTTTTTCAGTTAATACTAATATTTCATCACTGATGGCTTTTAATGTTGTGGCAATCTCTTTAGTTACTCCTTGATAGAATAATGGTATCTCGTCTTCTTTATATTTTTTTTGCTCTTTCCCTTTGAAAAGTCCATACATTATTCCGGGGTGAATAATCTGCCCGACATTTGCCAGAGTGAGGGTTAACATATTTGGTAAAGGTTCAATTTTTAAATCGAGCACGTGGGATAAGAAAGAAGATAATTCAGAAGTGATCTGGTGAGGAAAGGCAGCCATTCCGACCGACTTTTTCTTTCCTAATATATTTACACTAATAGCATATTCTGTTATTCGACAAGCCCAGGGAAGAGTCTGCATACCAAATATCTTCACTTTTTCTTTATGATTATCTTTTAAAATCTTTAAAGCAGCATATTCAAAACCGCTTCTAGCCGGAATTGCGCCGATGATTGCGTCTTCTTTTAAATAGGGAACCATTTTGAGTAGTGTATGTTCGTGGGCGAAGGCGGGTAAGGGCATGAGTATTAAATCTGCTTCTTGGCATACTTCTTTGGCAAACTTACTCACCTTATCCGGCCGACCATATAATTTATCATCTTTTATTGTTGCAGTTAAAAATCTTTTCTCATTAATTAATTTTTGAAAATGATTGGCTTCATCCCCATAGGGAAGAAAAAGATTGAGCTGACCGGAAAAATGTTTTCGGATAATGGGAATCATGGCATGGGCGGCATTGCCTCCTCCGCAGATAGTAATTGTTTTAATTTCCATTTTAAAATTCCTCTTTTTTAATTTTTGTTCATTCAGAAATTATTTTAACGAAATATTTACTTGTCTTTATAATCAAACTATATCTTTCAATTATAATTGCTTCACCCCTTTTGCTATTAATTCCTGTAAGATTTCAACAAAGGACTCATGAACTCTAGAAGGTAAACCATCAGCACCAGGTTCAGTATATCCATTTATTCCGTCAATAAAGCAAGCATCAGCTGCTTTTTGTAATACTCTCTTTTCTAGTTCCCTATCATGAAAGATATTAATATCATTCTTCAATAAAGCAAGGCCAGCAGCTAATCCATAGGCGCCCCAATTCGAAATTGCCGCTGTAATAAGAAAATCCGTCTTGGTTGCCGGAGCTATTCCAGCTTGACAAGGACATTTACACCTATCACCAAAAGGAAGATATTTTTTTATTTCCTCCCGAATACAGCCCATTCCAATTTCATTTCCACCATCTCCGATACCAATGGTAGTGATATTGTTTTTGATTGATTCCTGAACCAAATAATCAATTTTAGCCATATACTTCGTGGAATCAGCACCTCTGCTGGTATGAATCACTTCTTTTTCATTCATTCCTCCTTTTTCAATAGTAATCATTGCTTTGGGATGATATTTCACAATAAATTCGCAAGCTTTCTTCATTGCTATTTCTTTTTCAATTGGGAAAGAAAGGACTGAGGCTGAATTAATTGGGGCATGATATTTCGGCGTTTTTATCGCTTGTGTAGGTGGCAATACTTTCAAACCCGCTGCATTCACTACCATTGTCATGGCCTGAACCAAGTTTTCTTCAATAAAGATGAATGGTACAGCATGGTAGGCTCTGTTAATAGCTCTAGCTAAAGCTGCTGCTCCCGGCGGACCATCTGTTTCTGCAATATCAGGAGTTATTTCCGGTCTATCCGGCCAGCCAGTAGCTATAAAAACAATATCTCCCATTTTTAAAATTTGATTTAATTTTTGACTAGCAAGTAAAGTTAATGGATAATCTACTTTCTCCCTGATAGATTGATACAAAAACTTAACTACTCCCCTTCCGGGAATATCTAAATTAATTAAATGATCGATCTGCTCAAATATATCAACAATTTTTTTATCCGTTTGAGTGATTGAATTCATCTGTTTCCTCCATAAAAATTAAAGTTAAATTTAATTCTACTATGCTTTTGCCTCTAAAAACTGTTTTTCTTCACCTTTTCTTCTATACCTTTGATAGAGGTAAACAAAAACAACTATAATAATACCTAATATACTTATCTTAAAATCAGGAAAGATTAGAAGAATACCAGCAATCATCATAAAGATTCTTTCCAGGAAATTAACCCGGATTAGAAAATAACCCATCGTAGCGATAGCTAATGCGAATATACCAATTAGAGCAGTAACTGATGTTCTTAAAATATGAGATGTTGTTCCTATCATGAGAATTGAATAATCATTCACAAATACATAGGGGATAATAAATCCCGGCAAAGCCATCATCATGGCATAATAAGCAGTCTTTAGCCAGTTAGATTGGGCTATTCCCGAAGCTACATAGACAGACAAACAGACTGGTGGAGTAATTGTCCCTAAAATAGCAAAATAAAAAACAAACATATGAGCTGCTAATGGAGCTATACCCAATTCAATTAAAGCCGGACAGGCGACAATCGCAGCAATAATATAAGCAACTGCCGTGGGAAGACCCATACCAAGAATAATACTGCCGAGCATGGCTAATAATAAAGCATAAACAATATTGCCACCACTCATTGCTAAAATCACTGTATTCATTTTTATCCCTAAACCAGTCATAGAGACAATACCTAACACAATTCCTGCACAGGCACAGGCAATAGCCACCCCCACTGTATTTTTTGCTCCATATTCCAGTGCTTTAAAAAATATCTTGGGATTTTTTCTAACCTCCCGGTTAAATAGACTAACAATGATTGTTGCGATAACACCATAGAAAGCGGCTCTCATTGGTGAAAATCCCTGGACAATGTAATATATAATGACCATAAGAGGCAATATCAGATAACCATTTTTAAATAATACCCTTTTCAATTGAATAGATGATTTTTCCTTTTTGAATCCCATTAATAGTGAACGGAATCGAACACATAAAAAAACGCTCGTGAAGTAGAGAATAGCCGGGATGGCAGCTGCTTTACAGATTGAAAAATACTTCATTCCCAGCATTTCAGCCATAATAAAAGCACCGGCACCCATCACCGGCGGCATAATTTGTCCCCCCGTTGAAGCCACAGCTTCTACCGCACCGGCAAATTCCGGTTTATACCCTGAACTTTTCATAAGAGGAATGGTAAATGAACCGGTTGTCGCTACATTCGCAGTTGAACTTCCACTTATTGTCCCAAATAAAGCACTGCTGATAACGGCAACCTGTGCACGTCCTCCAACCATCTTACCCGCAATAGCCTGTGAAAATTCCATAAAAAATTTACCTACTCCAGCCTCATTTAAAAATTGTCCAAAAATAACAAACATTACCACTGTAGTTGCAGACACTCCTAAAGGTATACTCCAGATACCATCGGAAGTAAGATATAAAAATCCGAATATTCTTTCTATACTTAAACCCCGATGCCCCCATATACCAGGGATGTAAGCACCAAATCGAGCATATAATATAAACACAATGGCTAAAATTGGCAGTGCCAGACCTATAGCTCTGCGACAGGCTTCCAAAATCAATAAAACTGCAATAATGCCGAATAAATATTGAATACCAATAGATAAACCACCTTGCATCGAGATACTGACATAATTTACAAATATATAGATACAACTTAACACACCTAAAACAGTAAAAATAATATCAATCCAGCTAATTTTTTTCTTGCGCCAGGGGTGTAATAAAAATATCATTGAAAAAACAAACATTAAGTGGACAGATCTCTGAACAAACACATCAAAAGGTATGGTAGCGGCAGTGTACAGATGAAAAACAGACATTAAAATAGCCATTAACTGAATATATTTACTGAATGATAAACTTATCTTATCAATATTTTTATCCTTTTCATTGTCTTTTGTCATAAAACACCAACTTTATTTTTCTTTCTATTAAAATGAAGAATATTTCCATCATCAGTCCCCCCGATATTTTTAATCAGGGAGACTGACGATTCTTTTTGTTGAATCTGCTTATGGAATTAATTCTGATGGTATTTGAACGCCATTTTCTTGATAATACTTAATTGCGCCTGGATGATAAGGGACGGTACAATCTAAGACTTTATCCAGACCCATATCTGCAGCGCCGGGATGAGCCGCTAACATAAGATCTTTGTGTTCATACATTCCCTTGGTAATCTCATAAACAACATCTTCTTCCAAATTTTCTCGGCACATTAATAATGCCCATGTTCCTACCACCTGAACATTGCCCGAACCTTCATAATAATCACCTGCAGGGAAACTTACTTTACTCAAAAAAGGCAATTCTTTACGAATTTTAGCAACATCTTCATCACTAAATTCAATCACTCGAACCGGTTTCCTCACAGAATATTCCATCCAGGTAGGATTGGAACCTCCCTGCCAATGAGAATCAATGGCTCCCGTTCTCATACCTTCAGCCGCTTCAGTATGACGGTAGTAAGATGGTATAATATTTATTTTTAATGCTTCAAATAATTTTGCAGCAGTTGATTCGGCAGAAGAACCCTTTGGTTGAAGATTGACTCTCTTACCTTCCAGATCCCAAATTGTTTTAATTGGACTATCTTCATTGACAACCAGATTCCAGTATAGGATGTGTATTGGAGCTATCGTTAGCAGAGAAGTTCCTTTTCCTCCAAAAGCACCTTCATTCAAATAAACTTCTCGAGCTGTATCATGAGATACGATACCCAAGTCTCCAAAACCTGCATATAATCTTTTAGCATTATCGATATAACCTGAAGTTGCTTCCATGGTTACCCTGGCATCCGGCAATACTACACCTAAAACCCTTGCTACGCCTGAAGAATACTGAAAACCAATTCCACCTATAACCGAAGACATCACTAACAAATCATATTGCTGAGCAGAAAAGACAGAAATAGAAAAAATACTGACCAGTAAAACCACTATTATTAAAGAACAGGCCTTTATTTTAAATCTGATAGACATTTTTTCACCTCCTTTCATTTTTTATTTCCCAGTTATTTGCATATGATAGATTAAAGCTCTTGCAAATACTTGGGATATTCCTATATTGCTTTCTCTTCATAAAAAATTTTAATCGATTAACCTATATCGAAATGTTCTCACTATTCAAATAATATAAACCACAACAAGTCACACTTTTTATATTAAGCTTTTATAAAAGGTTGTTAGTCTTTACTTTAAAGCTCATCTCTTCCACTATTTTAGCAATTTCCTTCGTATATCCTTGATAAAATAAGGGAATTAATTCTTTTTTCCCTTGGTATGCTAAAGCGATTATTTATTTTGGTATACGGTATACCATGCTTATAATAATATTATACCAAATAAAATTTAAAAATCCTTCTTTTTTTTAAAAAAAATTTAATTTTTTTTCAATTATTTGTAGATATTAATCAGAAAGAATTCTCAAGAAAGATTTTTACCTGTTTAAATAAGAGATAGAGGGTAACATAGAGGTCAGAAGACTTGTAATTTGGAAAATTTATTATTTCTAAACTTTATTAAATTTTCTGATAATATACCAGGGTTTGACCGCTTTAGACATTTTTATTCTGATAATTTGTTTAGCATGGGGGGCAACTTCGATTTCTCCCCCCTCTTCATTCCACATTTTCTCGATTTTCTGGGTGAAAAAATCATTATCCGGACCAAATATTTCAATTTCATCTCCTACAAATATCCTGTTTTTCTGTTCTATGATAGCTATCTGATTGTCAGTATTATAATCAAGTATCAGTCCGGCAAAATCATAAGTCTGGACATAATCGCAGCTATCATATCTTTGTTCCTCTCCGCCTGGTTTGCTAAAGTAAAATCCGGTAGTAAAATATCTATGACTCACTTTTTTTATCTCATCTGACCATTTTTCATCATAAGAAAATTCACTCGGTTTTGAAAGATAACTGTCAATAAGCTGGCGATAAGCCTTGACCACGGTTGCGACATAAAACGAACTCTTCATTCTCCCTTCAATTTTAAAAGCAGATATCCCTGCTTTTATTAGTGAAGGAATGTGTTCTATCATACACAGGTCTTTAGAATTAAAAAAGTAAGCCCCCTTCTTATCTTCGTATACCGGAAAATATTCCCCCGGTCTGGTCTCTTCCATAAGATAATATCTCCATCTGCAGGAATGGGCGCAATCTCCCCGGTTGGCATCCCGATTTATCATATAATTACTTAATAGGCATCTACCCGAATAGGAAATACACATAGCTCCATGTATAAAGGTTTCAATTTTCATATCAGGAGGAGATTTTTTTATTATTTCTTTTATCTCGCTTAAGGATAATTCCCGAGATAGAATTATCCTTCTAATCCCCTGTTCATACCAGAAATTCACCGCTGCGTAATTAGTGGAATTTGCCTGGGTACTTAAATGAATCTCCATCTCCGGAATAATATTTTTCACTATTTTTAGCACCCCTGGATCTGATACGATGACTGCATCTAAACCCAATTCCCTTAATTTTGATACATATTCGGGTAATCCTTCCAGGTCTTCATTGTGAGGAATTATGTTAAGAGTTAGATAAATCCTCCTACCTCTTTCATGGGCAAATTTTATCCCTTCTGATAATTGTTTTAGAGTAAAGTTTTTCGCTCCTGCTCTTAATCCGAAATTTTCGCCGCCTAAATATACGGCATCTGCTCCATAAATAATTGCCATCTTTAATTTTTCTAAACTGCCAGCCGGGGCCAATAATTCCGGTCTTTTCATTTTTTATCCCCTCTTGATTGAAGTAGTTTTGCAATTCAATTAATTTGCTATTTTTATTTCAAATTGTAAAAAATATACTATAATGATAACATAGTTTAGATAAATTCGCCTAATAGGCTGGGGGAATATAATATCGGGTATCGAATTGAAAATTAGTTAGTTGTTTAATTAATTACCTGGTTAAATAGGTGAAAAAAAGATAGAAATAAGTGTGCTCTATCAAGAGAAGGTGAAAAAATGAAGGTAAAAAATCTTTTAAATAATTTAGATAAAGTTGCCCCTTTTTTCTTGCAGGAAAGTTTTGATAATAGTGGTATTCAATTTGCCGACCTTGAATCTCCGATAACAAAAATATTGCTATCCTTAGATTTAACTCAAAGCATCTTAGATGAAGCCATAGAAAATAAAGCAAATTTAATTATCGTCCATCATCCTCTTCTCTTTTCTCCCTTGAAACAGATTACCAAGCAAAAAAATCCTCTGCTCTATCAGGTCATCAGCAGTCAAATCAATCTTTTATCAATGCATACGAATTACGACCTGGCCGAAGGGGGATTAAATGATTATGTAGCTAATTTATTAAAGATAAAGAAAATTTCTCCTCTGCAGAGCAGTTCAGAAAAAATTTTCAAGCTGGCAGTATATGTTCCTGGTCAGCATGCCGATAAAGTTAGCCAGGCAATCTTTGAAGCAGGAGCGGGAAAGATTGGCAAATATACTGAAACGTCTTTTAATGTTGCCGGCCAAGGAACTTTTAAACCAATGGAAGGAACCAATCCATTTATCGGAAAAATAGGTAAAAAAGAGACCGTCCAAGAGATAAAAATAGAGACTGTGGTAACAGAAAGAAATTTGAAATCAGTTGTACACGCAATAAAAGATATTCATCCTTACGAAGAACCGGCTTTTGATCTATACGAACTTAAAACAAAACCTTCTTATGGGATAGGTTTAATCGGAGAGATAGATGAAGAAGTAGAAATTTCTAAATTCTCCCTGGAAGTGAAAAATCAACTCCAAGCTCGCTATACCAGACTTATTAAATCCAACAATAGAAAAATAAAAAAAGTAGCCCTATGTACTGGAGCCGGTGGTTCTCTCTTAGAACAAGTTAGCCAGCAAGATGTTGATTTATATTTAACTGGAGATATCACCTATCATACTGCAATCCGAGCCAAAGAATTGGGGTTGAATGTTTTGGATGTTGAACATTTTGATACGGAAAAATTTTTCGTTGATGCTCTTTATAATCAAATGATAAAACTGGGAATTCACCAAGATATTTTGATTAGAAGCAATAAAATGGAATCACCATATCAAGTACTATAATAAGTGATGAGTAACAAGTAATAAGTAGGGTCTCAATTCATCGAGCCCACTGAAAAAATACCAAAATACTTGGGTCGGATAAATCCGACCCCTTGTACGATAAGAATATCTAAATTATCAACTAAATATGTTAGTATGATACTGGAAGAGTTTGTAGT